>NZ_JAUBUC010000202.1:0-1991 GCF_036705285.1 Microcoleus sp. B4-C1
GCTGCCCACATTTGGGAGATGGTGTTTGTGACGAAGGCTGCTGCTATTGATGTGCCTTGTTTTGTTTCGGTTGTTGATGATTCTGCTGTTTGTGTAAGGCTTGTTGGTGCTAGGATATCTAAACCGCCTCCGTAGCTGGAATAGGCGGCTCGATTGTTGTTTTCGGATGCGCCGACGGTGATGATGTTGTCGAATTCTGTTGAGGCTTGTCCGAGGGCAGAGATGAGAGTTCCTTCATTACCGGCCGCTGCTACAATCAGGATGTTGTTGTCCTGAGCGTATTTAAGTGCTGATTTTTCTTCTGGTGTGAGTTGGTAGCGTGTGGTTTGTGTGCCGTCGGGATTGATTTGGGTTAAGTCGAAGCTGAGGTTGACGACGGCGTTGGGTTGTTTTGAGGCAATGGCTGCGTCTACAAATTCTATCAGGGATTGATGCCAGTTGCCGCTGCCAGTTGCTCGTCCTAACCAAATCGGAGTCGATTTTTTGGTGTCGCTTTGATTGCTGGAGTCGTTAATAATGTCTAAAATTGCGTCGCCGTGTTGGTTTTCTTGATTTGGTTGGAGTAGGGGATTGTTGTCGCCCTCGATTAAGTCTTTTCCGAGGATGATTTGGCTGTAGTCGATGTTGGGATTGTTGGCTACAAAGCCGGTGTCGATGATTCCGATTAATGGTTGGTTTTGTTGGGGGAGGTTGGGGGTTGTTTCTCGTTGGGTTTCTGTGTGGGTGACAGTGTATTCGTTGATATTTGTTTGGGAGTCGCTGTCAGTTTCCGTGGCGATTTCGGAGGCGGCGATGATATTTTGTGAATTGTCTGGCTGATTGTTTTCGTCGGATGGTATTGGGGGAGTAATTGCGATTTTTTCGGAGTCGAAGTCGGGGTTTACATATTCGTCGATAGTTGTGGGTGGCTGATTGTCGCTGTCGGCGATGATATTTTCTGATTGTTGCGAGTGATGGTTTTGGGTGACGGCGATTTCGGGAATAATAGTTTGGCTGTCGGTAACTATGTATTCTGATTCGGATGGTTGATGATTTTGGCTTGATTCTGTTTCGAGAATGTGAGGAGGTTGTTGGGCGAGTATGCTGTTGAGAGTTTCCCACAGTAGGGAAATTTCATCTGGAGAAATTAGCGGTAAATTGTCTGCAGTTTCGGGGGTGTCGATAAGAGTTGGGGAGATGTTTTCAATTTCCCCGGTGAGAATGTCTGTGGATTCTGCGGGTATTGCTGGTATTTCTGGTTTTTCTGGTTGGAAAAAGACGGGTTTTTCAATTGTGTCACCTGTGATTTCGTCGATTTCTGTCTCAACAGGATTTGTTGGGAAATTGGGAATTTCGGAAACAGTCGGGTTTTGAGTTTCTGTCGCTGGAGATTTTTCGGTTGTTGTTTCAGTCGAATTAGTCTGGGAATTGGGGATTTCGGAAACAGTCGGATTTTTGTCTTCAACTGCGGGAGAATTTTCCGTTTTTGTCTCAGTCGAATTTGTCGCAGAGTTGGGAGTTTCCGAAACAGTCGGCTGTTTGTCTTCAATTACAGGGGAATTTTCGGTTGTTGTTTCAGTCGAATTAGTGTGGGAATTGGGGATTTCGGAAACAGTCGAATTTTGAGTTTCAACTGCGGGAGATTTTTCGGTTTTTGTCTCAGCCGAATTCGTCTCCGAGTTGGGAATTTCCGAAACAGTCGGGTTTTGAGTTTCTGTCGCTGCGGAATTTTCGATTTCTGTCTCAGCCGAAGTCGTCTCGGAATTAGGAATTTCCGAAACAGTCGGATTTTTCTCTTCAACGGCGGGAGATTTTTCGGTTTTTGTCTCAGCCGAATTCGTCTCCGAGTTGGGAATTTCGGAAACAGTCGGGTTTTGAGTTTCTGTCGCTGCGGAATTTTCGGTTTCTGTTTCAGCCGAATTCGTCTCGGAATTAGGAATTTCCGAAACAGTCGGATTTTTCTCTTCAACTGCGGGGGAATTTTCGGTTTCTGTTTCAGCCGAATTCATCTC
>NZ_JAUBUC010000110.1:0-6814 GCF_036705285.1 Microcoleus sp. B4-C1
AATAGATAGTCTAGATGGAAGCTCATAACGGTAAATGTATTAGTAGGTACATTTTACACCATAAACTCAGGAGAGCCAGTTGTGGTAATGGATGTCACATAAACAGACAGCTATCGAACGAAAAAAAACCCGAAAAATACTGTTCACGAAATAAAAAAAACACAGCCTAAAAATGCAAGTAATCATTAATCAAGACCGTAAACAGATTATTTGCCTAAATTTTGAACCTGGGCCTGGCCACGATTTCAGCTTGTTTAAAAAAAAGCAATGTTCATTTCCATCCCTCAACCGATAGTTCACAAGATACTGGCTAAGCTGTGGAGTATTTAAACCAGTAACGAGGCTTGTATGGTGCGTCAGGAGTGAACACTTACGCGCTTAGGAATGAGAATTAAATAACTTCCACAAGTTTGTGGGATGGGCGTCCCGCCCGTCCTTTTTGGACGGGCGGGACGCCCATCCCACAATAACAATTAAAATTGTAAGTTATTTAATTCGCGATCCTTATGCGGGAAACACTTCTGTAATGACGCACCATACTATCGTCTTTTAAATGCCCAACAGCTTATCAAGGGATAAAAGATTATCACTTTAATCGCTCGAATCCTAAAAAGAAACCTAAAAATGCGAATCTTTCTATTTGAGAAAAAGACTACAATCGAGCTTTAGCCCAGGAGCGAATAGTGATTGAACATCTTAATAGGAGTCTAAAAGTTTTCAAATTTTTGTCAAGTCGTTATAATCGTCGCCGCCGTTATGGTCTCCGTTGTAAGCTGTTCGGCATTTAAATGAGGATAGTAGGGTGCCCAGCGCAAATAAGCGTTTCCCATGTATAGTAAGTGTTCGCGAATGGCGCACCTTACCTGGATCGTTAATGGTTTAAATGCTCCACAGCTTAATTTGTTGTCAACACTTTACAATTATCAGTGAACTCTCAGGTCTAAAATTCAAAACCTTTAAATTTAACATAGATTTTTTTGCAAGAGGTCTATTACAATACCGAGATTCCCAGTGTTTGAAAGCTTCTTGCAAAAATGAGAATTGCTGGGGTTGTGAGTCATAACCTGTGCGCGTGCAGTACCTCCGCGTCACAGAGTTGACACTCTCCGACCTGAAGGTGCGGAGATTCTTAAGAAGTTTTGACGCTCTTAATGGCGCTGTCAAGACACCTCTAGACGTTCAAAACAACTACCTTTCGGTGCTGCAATTACGCTTACTTTTTGTATGCTTTCGTTCGCACTTCTCAACACTAGCCAGTTCGGTACGCTCCCCATCCTGCGCTGCTTGGCTGTACCTTAGTCTTTCTCAGTCAAAAATGCTGAGAGTGTCTTACTGCCCGGAATTTCACCGTTCTAGGAATGGTTCAGCACGTAGTTGATACGCCTACTTGTTCTGCACAATTCAATTCTAACACAATACACTCGTAGCCTAAAGGCTACAACTGCGTTTCATACCCTGCGGGAAAGACCGGGGTTCTCACGCGACGCGCTATAGGCGATGCCCGAATAATCCTCGAAAAACTGCACTGCGACCTCATCCGAAATCTTCAATGCTATATCCCGATTCGCGGTGAGCACCTCGCACCTCGATCTTTATATTCGAGAAGCTGTCGCCAACGGTGGGTTGTCCCGACGATCGCACGTTGCGACTGCTTTGATCGCCAGCCTCCATCACCGTATAACCGGCAGCCCCAGCTTCCTCGATGATCTTGGCGATCTTTTTCAGCAGCACCTTTTCAGCAGCACCTTTTCGTGACAAGGCAATACTCTATGGTTTTTCCTTGAACCATATCTTTAAGTTTATGCCAAAGATCGGCGAATTCACTACCCTCTGTTGAGAAAGATTGACTCAGATTAGCGGAAGCATTTTATAAAAAACACTTATCTTTTTGGCGCAATGACAACCATTCAACCAGCAAATCTAAGTATAAACTTAAGAATACCGTTCAAGGCGAAAGCATAGATGTCTGTCTTCTGTTCGACATCAATGTCAGGTTTAAGCGTTCCAGTCTCTCTCCTTGAAACACTCTCCATTCACAGTTGAATTTCTGACAGGTATTTCCGTAGCGGCGGGCAAGTGCCCGCCACCGCCACACACATTCGAGCAGCATGGAGCGTACACAATGAACAAGTTTGACTCAACTAAACTGCGGACCCAATTTGACAACACCAGCGAAGGCTGGCTAGTGCAGGTGTATAGCGCAGATCGCCGCCTGCTCTGCGTACTCGACTCGTCTCACGCCTGGACTTTTTTGTTGGGCTGTGGGTTCGGTCTCCTACTGGCGGTGGGGTGGTTTAACCTTGCCAGTTACAGTCCATCCACGACTTATGAACCGTCAACAGCTCCCCCTGAAATGTGGATTGATTAGCTCAGTCATTGCTAGAAGAGTGGTGTCCACGCAACTCCTGTTCCTGATTTTGCTGATCCCATACCGTCCTCGGTGCAATATCCGTGTATAGAGAAAATTCTGCGATCGCAATTTACACTGACGATATACGGGTTTTCTGAGAATAAAAGGAAAACTTATGATTTGAATTTGAAATTATGTGGGATATCCATGTAAAGCGATCGCAAGTTTGTGCGAAATTAAGAATATGACTTAAGTACATAGAATTTTGGGTCTTAATAGATATTGATCTATAGAAGTTACTGCGGGACAGCGACACCTTCTAGCCCCATTCGGAGAGCGACCATCTCTGAATCCCCTGGCGACAGGTGTTCGCATAACACCTGTCGGCAGGGTTGAAGCGCTGCACCCTTACTTCTTAAATCTCACCGCTCACAATAATCGCTCTTTTTTAGAGGAGGCAGCAGGAGGTATTCATGGATTTTTTGTCCTTGTTCTTAATGGACTTCATTAAGCAGTTGCAGTCCCCAACACTCGGGTTTTTGATTGGTGGTATGGTCATTGCCGCTCTCGGTAGCGAACTAATAATTCCAGAGGCGATTAATCAGATCATCGTCTTCATGTTGCTCATGAAAATCGGTCTGACCGGTGGTCAGGCGATCCGCAATTCCAACCTGACGGAGATGGTGATACCCGCAGCGTCTGCTGTAGCAGTAGGGGTTCTTGTTGTATTCATCGCGCGCTATACGTTGGCCAAGCTGCCGAAGGTCAACACCATAGATGCGATTGCGACCGGGGGATTGTTTGGTGCTGTGAGTGGCTCTACCATGGCTGCAGCCCTGACACTACTGGAAGAACAAAACATGCCATACGAGGCATGGGCTGCCGCACTCTATCCCTTCATGGATATCCCAGCGCTCGTAACGGCGATTGTGGTGGCCAACATTTATCTCAACCAGAAGAAGGGTAGTGCAGCAGCCCACTCTACCGTGCAGCAGTCTTTCAGCAAGCAGCCCGTTGCAGCAGGCGATTATCCCAGCACCCGGCAAGAGTATCTCAGCAAGCAGCAGAAGCCTGCGGATAATCGGGTCAAGATATGGCCGATCGTGCAAGAAAGCCTCCAGGGTCCTGCCCTATCGGCAATGTTGCTCGGCATTGCTCTTGGCCTGTTCACCCAGCCGGAAAGTGTCTATAAAAGCTTCTACGACCCCCTCTTCCGCGGCTTGCTTTCGATCTTGATGCTGGTCATGGGTATGGAGGCTTGGTCAAGACTTGGCGAACTACGTAAGGTGGCCCAGTGGTACGTCGTGTATAGCGTAGTGGCACCGGTGGTGCATGGGTTCATCGCCTTCGGTCTCGGCATGATTGCCCACTACGCCACAGGATTCAGCCTGGGCGGTGTTGTGATCCTGGCTGTTATTGCCGCCTCCAGTTCAGACATCTCAGGTCCGCCCACGTTGCGAGCCGGGATTCCGTCGGCCAATCCCTCCGCCTACATCGGCGCATCCACAGCCATCGGTACACCCATTGCGATCGGCTTGTGTATACCGCTCTTCCTCGGGCTGGCCCAGGCGATCGGTGGCAGCTAATCCCAGACGGGTCGCGGTCTGTCGGCGCTCCCTTGCTCCAACAGACCAAGCGACTCAATATATTAAGATCAACATACGTAGGTAAGGAGGTAACCAACATGCCCAAGCCAGCCAAAAAGCTTGTCATCGTCACGGAAAAGATTCTGCTGAAGAAGATCGTCAATATCATCGAAGAAGCCGGGGCAACCGGTTATACGGTTCTGGAAACCGGCGGTAAAGGCAGTCGCAACGTGCGATCGTCGGGACAACCTAGCGTTTCTGACACCACGGCGAATATAAAATTCGAGGTGCTCACCCCCGATCGGGATATGGCGGAGAATATTGCGGATCAGGTCGCAGTCAAGTTTTTCCTCGATTTTGCGGGCATGATCTATATCTGTGACGCGGAGGTACTGTACGGGCACAGTTTCTGTGGACCAGACGGCTGTTGAACCGAGACGACACAGACCTAAGAAGCCGGGGTCATGCCCCCGGCTTTTTAGTAGCCGTATTTCTTGCCTGCGGACTTGGGTCTCAGTTGCAGTCCCCAGCGCTCGGCTTTCTGATCTGTGGTATGGTCATTGCCGCCCTCGGTAGCGAACTGCAAATTCCAGATGCGATCTATAGCCCAGGCTCGAATAGTGATTGAACATATTAATAGGAGTCTAAAAGTTTTCAAATTTTTGTCAAGTCGTTATAATCGTCGCCGCCGTTATGGTCTCCGTTGTAATTTGTTGTCAACACTTTACAATTATCAGTGAGATATCAGGTCTAAAATTCAAAACTTTTAATTTTAACATAGATTTTTTTTCCAAGAAGTCTAATATACGGACAATCCCCCCCTCGACTCCTCGCCCACTGTCGGAGGCTCCCTCACTGGAAAACTCGGACACTTCCCCACCTATTCCTAAAAATTCACAATTTTTTACAAAACACCCGAAACCTCAGCAAAGTCAATCTTTCCCAATCTAAAATCTAAAATCTAAAATCTAAAATCCCATAACTTTGCCCTCGCCTGACCCAAGCGATCCGAACTAACTTCGAGTGTGCCTCATCCACTAGCGTCTTGATGACCGTTCGAGTTACCCGCACAATCCATCAACTGCCTGCATCCTAGCCCGAAAGCCCAAAGCCCAGATTGTTTGATTCGTTTATTTTTGTTTTATTTTTGTACCTCTTTATATTAAGAAAGTATTTTAAAATTAATTTAAAAGCTAAAAAAATTATAAAAATAGATTTTTATATCAAAAAACCAGTTAAGATTCCCAAAGATGCAAAATAAACAAATTTACTAGCATTTTCATTTAGACGCCCCCTTTCTTTTCATCGCAAGTTAGCTAATAATGCTTTAAACGAGGTGACTAAGGGCCGAGTCCAAAATTGGTCTAACCCAAAGACGGATACAAGCCCCAAACAAAAGTCGTCGAGCTCGAAAATTTTAGTTAAAGAGAAGCCCCAGATTCATCTGTGGAGTCGATTCTTTAATCTCAAATCTGAAATCTCAAATCGACTGAAATTAAGGAAATTGCAATTGGGCTATGGCAATTGGGCTATGGCAATTGGGCTATGGCAATTGCAGGAAAACCCAGCCCTCATCGTTTTGATAGAAACCTATAGGAGAACCAAGAGTGAAACTAGCAGTTTACGGAAAAGGTGGAATTGGTAAATCGACAACAAGCTGCAACATCTCCGTTGCCCTAGCCAAGCGCGGCAAGAAAGTTTTGCAAATCGGTTGCGATCCAAAGCACGACAGCACATTTACCCTCACTGGCTTCTTGATCCCCACAATTATTGACACCCTTCAGCAAAAGGACTATCACTACGAAGACGTTTGGCCCGAAGATGTCATCTACAAAGGCTACGGCGGCGTTGACTGCGTAGAAGCAGGTGGCCCTCCTGCAGGAGCTGGGTGCGGCGGCTATGTAGTCGGTGAAACCGTCAAACTGCTCAAAGAACTCAATGCCTTCGACGAATACGACATTATCCTGTTCGACGTGCTCGGTGACGTAGTGTGCGGCGGTTTTGCAGCCCCCTTGAACTACGCCGATTACTGCATGATTGTTACCGACAACGGGTTCGACGCTTTATTTGCCGCCAACCGCATCGCCGCCTCAGTCCGCGAAAAAGCCCGCACTCACCCGTTGCGGCTCGCTGGTTTAATTGGCAACCGCACCTCAAAGCGCGACTTGATCGACAAGTACATTGACTCTGTACCCATGCCGGTGCTGGAAGTGCTGCCCCTGATTGAAGACATTCGCGTTTCTCGCGTTAAAGGCAAAACATTGTTTGAGATGGCAGAAAGCGATCCTTCCCTCAATTACGTCTGCGATTACTACCTCAACATCGCTGACCAGATTTTGGCAATGCCCGAAGGAGTAGTGCCCAACGACACGCCCGATCGCGAATTATTTGCCTTACTTTCAGATTTTTATCTAAATCCAGTGCAACCGGTGGTCAAGAAGGAGGAAGATGAGCTAGACCTGATGATGGTTTAATAGGTCTAGCGATCAGGATGAGGATAAAGAGGTTATGGCTTTTTTTGATACTTTTTCAGTTGCTCTCAAACAGAAGTGGTTGGACTACTACCAGGTAAATCGGGCTTGGCTGCTCCTGCACATGACGGCTGACAACACGGTCGCCACACCCGACGGCGGGAAAAGGCCTGTTTCTTACCTCATCCTGGGAATTGCGGCTGCCCTGGAGCCGGAACTCCAGCAATTAATGCTGCCCTTCTCAAAACTCAAGCCGGATGCAGACAGCCTGATCGAAGTGTTGGGGCTAAATTTTGACCCGGACATCGCGCTGGGTATGCCCTCAAATATAGTGCCGCAGACGATCGGCACATCTCCAACACCCACAGCGGCTCAAACTGCAACTGCTACACCCACAGCGGCTCAAA
>NZ_JAUBUC010000110.1:6914-20290 GCF_036705285.1 Microcoleus sp. B4-C1
CTGCAACTGCTGCACCCACAGCGGCTCAAACT
Source organism: Microcoleus sp. B4-C1 (assembly GCF_036705285.1). Lineage (NCBI taxonomy): Bacteria > Bacillati > Cyanobacteriota > Cyanophyceae > Oscillatoriales > Microcoleaceae > Microcoleus > Microcoleus sp. B4-C1. The sequence continues at coordinate 6,947 of NZ_JAUBUC010000110.1, forward strand.
GCAACTGCTGCACCCACAGCGGCTCAAACTGCAACTGCTGCACCCACAGCGGCTCAAACTGCAACTGCTGCACCCGCTGATGCCAAATCTAATAAATTGGGCGGTGCGGCGTTAGCAGCAGCCGGAGTAGTCGCCGGAGTCGCCGGAGCTGCCGGTCTGGCTGCGGCGGCGTCAGCACTGAGCTCCGACGACGAATCCTTCGATGAGTTTGAGGAAGAAGCAGTCTCTGATTTCGACCTGGGCGATGACGAGGAAGAAGCAGTCTCCGACTTCGACCTGGGCGATGACGAGGAAGAAGCAGTCTCCGACTTCGACATGGACGATGACGAGGAAGAAGCAGTCTCCGACTTCGACATGGGCGATGACGAGGAAGAAGCGGTCTCCGACTTCGACATGGACGACGATGAGGAAGAAGCGGTCTCCGACTTCGACATGGACGACGATGAGGAAGAAGCCTCGGCTTTGGACGGTCTCGGTCTCGAAGACGATGAGGAAGACGCCGTATCTGACTTTGATATGGGCGACGATGAGGAAGACGCCGTATCTGACTTTGATATGGGCGATGACGAGGAAGATGAAGCCTTGGCTTTGGGCGGTCTCGACCTCGGCGATGACGAGGAAGATGAAGCCTTGGCTTTGGGCGGTCTCGACCTCGGCGATGACGAGGAAGATGAAGCCTCACAATTTGGGACTTTGACCTCTGGAGATCTCGAATCGGGGATTTCCGATCCGTTTGGGGAAGAAGATGCAGAGTTTGTCGCCGAAGAAATACCCGATCCTTTTGGGACAGCGACCTCAGATGACCTAGACATGGATCTGGGCGACTTGGACGATGACGGTATTGACGATTTCTCTGTATCTGATGACGATGACCTCGACGATCTCGGACTCGACGATCTGGGGGAAGCAACTACCGGAGATCCAGATGAAGATGATTTAGATGCTCTAGATCTCGGTGATTTGGATTCCGACGATGAAGATGAAGAAATTTCCGGCTTTTTATCTGATTTTAAGTGAGGTTGTTGCGATCGCCCGCGTCTCTTCTAGTCTTGAAGTTTCCCGCTCTATTTGTGAGTTGTGAGTTGCGAGTTGTTAATTTTTAATTAGCTCCAACTCACAACTGCCAAAAGGCTTTTGGCCTTAGCGAATTGAAGTAAACTAAATCCCTGCTGTGAGGGATTGTATGCCCTCGCGCAGAATTTTTTAGCCAGAATTTTGGATGCTGCGGCTGCTGCGGAAATATTGAGTTTGCTGCATCTATTTTTCTGAGAAATTACGCCAAAACCAGGTATTTCTATTATTGTTCGCTGCTTCAGCGCGATCGCACTTTCACAGGTGTTTCCTCGCCACTGCGCCTGTTCGCGTTCGAGACGAAAAACAACCTGAAAAACCACTTATGCTTGTCCGCAGCAAGAGATGCGATCGCAAAATACAGGTACTTCATCGCTAGGCGAGCCTGTCCTGTTTCAGACGAAAAACAATTTAAATGGAGAAGATTTGAGATATGACTGCTATTACTACTAATGAACCGGAAGCTTTAAACTTTGAATGCGAAACAGGCAATTATCACACCTTTTGTCCGATTAGCTGCGTAGCTTGGCTTTATCAAAAAATTGAAGATAGCTTTTTCTTGGTCATCGGTACCAAGACTTGCGGCTATTTCTTGCAAAACGCAATGGGCGTGATGATTTTTGCTGAGCCTCGCTATGCGATGGCTGAGTTGGAAGAGGGCGATATTTCCGCTCAGTTAAACGATTATGATGAGTTGAAGCGGCTGTGCTTGCAAATTAAGCGCGATCGTAACCCCAGTGTAATTGTTTGGATCGGCACTTGCACCACCGAAATCATCAAAATGGATTTGGAAGGGTTAGCGCCGAAACTCGAAGCAGAAATTGGCATTCCCATCGTCACAGCGCGCGCTAACGGCTTGGATTACGCTTTTACTCAAGGGGAAGATACCGTTTTAGCAGCGATGGCTGCTAAATGTCCTGAGAAAGCGCCCGTGATGGAATCTCAGAAACAAGAACGCAATGCTATCTCTCAACTGCTGAATTTCGGTAAGAAAAAAGAGGAAGTTGCAGCAGATGAATCGGAATATGTCAAGCACACACCGCTGGTACTTTTTGGTTCTTTGCCCGATCCGGTTGTTACTCAGCTAACTCTAGAATTGAAGAAGCAAGGAATCAAAGTTTCCGGTTGGCTTCCTTCCAAGCGCTACACTGAATTGCCAGTCTTGGAAGAAGGTTATTATGTATCGGGTATGAATCCGTTCTTGTCGCGTACTGCTTCTACGTTGATGCGCCGCCGCAAGTGTAAGCTAATTGGTGCGCCATTCCCGATCGGCCCTGACGGAACTCGCGCTTGGATTGAAAAGATTTGCTCAGTGTTGGGGATTGAACCAAAAGGTTTGGACGAACGGGAAGCGCAAATTTGGGCTGGTTTGGAAGATTACCTGCAAATAATTCGCGGCAAATCTGTCTTCTTTATGGGCGACAATTTGCTGGAGATTTCTTTAGCACGTTTCTTGATTCGCTGCGGCATGACTTGCCCGGAAATCGGCATTCCTTACATGGACAAACGCTATCAAGCCGCCGAATTGGCTTTGTTAGAAAAGACTTGTCACGAGATGGGAGTTCCTACTCCTCGGATTGTGGAGAAACCCGATAATTACAATCAGTTGCAGCGGATTTACGAGCAGAATATTGATTTGGTGATTACTGGTATGGCTCACGCTAATCCTTTGGAAGCGCGGGGAATTAATACTAAGTGGTCTGTTGAGTTTACTTTTGCTCAGATTCACGGCTTTGGTAATGCGCGGGATATTTTGGAGTTAGTGACTCGTCCGCTGCGCCGGAATAATTCGCTGAAGGATTTGGGTTGGGGTAATTTGGTGAAGAATGAAGCGAAGGTTTAATCGTTTTTAGCCTTGAATAAAAACCCCGCTTTTTTAAATAAAGCGGGGTTTTTATTCAAAAATTACTGAGATTTTCCGATTAAATGAGTGGTATTAACCGTGAATTAACTATAGACAATAGACACATTGCCAAGCATCTCCCAGATACACTACAAATGCAAAGGTTATTGCAGCGAGGGGGATCTGCTCATGTATTTAACAATGAAGCTACAATGATTAGAGTGGCACAAGCCATAATAGAAAAGGGGGAATTCACAGGCATTATTCGCAATCACGAACGATATGGACTCTACTTTGCCAGCCCAATTGGTTATAGAATTCAGAGTGATGGCAGCCAAATTCCTTTACATTACGGTGAAATTAAAGTGATAGGAGATAAATATCATGTCATCCCCCGTACCCAACCTAGCAAATAACTGGCAGTTTACAGAAATATGGGTTGACCCTACCTCTGTCCCTCCTTATGTTTTGATGTTGCTCGGTGATGATAAAAATAATTTTTGCATTTTCGACCCGACTGAAGACTATAAGATTGTTTTTGCTTGTTCTAGCTATGAGGAAGCAAGGCTTTGGCTGCTTGAAGATGAATATGAGCGGGTTGAAGGGCGGCTCAATGTTGAGCAAGTGGCTTAAGTTATTGATGATGAAAGTCAAGCTTAAATCTCTAGATTATTACTTGAGCCTGAAGTATCCTATCAGTTTTCACCCGGAAGCTGAAGGATACACAGCTATCATAAAAAACCTTCCGGGCTGTATGTCTCAGGGTGAAACTTTATCGGAAGCGATGGAGAATATTGACGAAGCTAGGGAATTGTGGATAGAGACGGCTTATGAGTGCGGCCATGAGATTCCTTTACCTGCTAAAAGTTAAAGTAGGGTGCGTCGCTTCGACAATTCTCGCCACGAAAACATTTATCCCATAGCGACGCACCCTACAGCTATGAGATTCCTTTACCTTCAATTGTCTAGACTCGCAAGTTACAAAATCTTGTGTATGCTCTCAACAACTTGCTCAAGAAAATCAACCGCTTCATTAACTAATAGTTCATCAATAGGCCAGCGATTCCCTAATGATAAAGTAGGATCTATATCTGCTTCATGTGCAATCTTATTCCGGCGATCGACAATCAGAATTAGTTGTTGTTTTATATCTCGCTCGGACATAACCATGTTAGTAGAAACTTCTTCCCACAACTTTTTATCGCAAATCAGCCGGATAGCATCAGCTATAGCAATTGGCTGCTGAAAACTTTTGTAGCTGTGGCGCTGTCTAATTTCATCTTCTAGCCAGGAATCAATATTTTGTCCTGCGTTTATACCAGCGCGAGCGTTACCCAGTGAAATTTGAAACCGCGAAAATGCTGGAGGTTCAGGACGTTGGCCTCGGTGAATTTCTAACATTCCTATCCTAACAACTTCGTGAATATAATAGTCCAAAGCGCTAACCGCTAGAACAAGTGCAGCTCTGAGCATATCTGAAAGATCGAGAACACTACTAGCTTGAGCTTTTAGAGAATTATGCACAGCAATTAAATCGCGAACGCGGGTAATACTGATGCGAAATAGATCAATTGCTGACTGCATGGCACGTTAACCCAATAACTCTGTCTGCTAGTTTGGAAAAAGCTTCTCTGAAGGGTTTTTGTGCTTTTAGAGCATCTGTTAAAACTATACCACTCTGTTCTATTTGCTCAGAGGTGAGGGCAAAAACTGGTGTTTGATGCTCTTGAGACTTAGCAATAAGGCTGTTAAAGTCAGAAATTTTTGCAAGGCAGAAGTCACTGCCAATTCCTTGAGAATTGTACATCTGATTATTTAGTAGCATATTATTTATTTGCAAAGATGGTACTAATCTAGTAGAAACAGCTTCTTCAATGGCATTTATCCACTTCTGAAAAGCAGCAGCGGGTTCTTGACGTATTATTCGATAATTTTGAACTACAGTCCCAAGAAAGCGCGGTGTAACTTTTGGAAATGGATAGGCAGCATCTTGCAAAATCCTCATTTCAGAAGCTTTTTGAGCCCAAGCATACCATTTTGGCAAAATTGTTGCCAAAGAATCGATCGCCATTACTGAAAAAAAGTCAGGACTGGTAGGAAGTATAAAAAAATCACTGGTCATCAGTAGATTTTGATTGATTGAGCTTAAACTTGGACTCATATCAATCAAAATATAATCTGCGTTAAACTTATCTGCTGTTTTTTGCAAAAGATAAGAAATTGAACCGGGTAAGTTTTGCAGTGCTTGAATTGAACCACTTAGCTCTTGTGCAATGCCTAATGTTACCTCGTATTCAGCAAGTCCCACATGACCGGGCAACAAAAACAGACCATCACACCCTTCTACTGGCAAACAATCTACAGCTTCAATTAGCTTAGGCCTTGATTCAAATGCAGGTGCTAAGCCTGATTTAATATTCTGGTTTTTTTGATATAATCCCTCTAATTCTTCCTTAGTTGAAAATCCCAAAACCATTCCTGTCAGGTTACATTGCGGATCTGCATCCACTATGATTACTTTTTTTCCCTTGGTGGCTAACATCCATCCTAGATTAAATGTAGTGGTTGTTTTGCTAACGCCGCCCTTGTGATTAAATAGAGCTATTTTCTGAACCATCTTTTTTTATACTTTTGGGGAAGTCAGTACCTGAGCTATAACTAAGGCTATGACTATTATACAGTCAGGGATGAAAGGGCGCACTTTTTCCCCAACTTTTCCAGAATCCCAGCCCACACGCCCGTAACACGATCGCAAGTACGATCGCCTATAATCGAAACTAGCCCAACTCTCATCAGTTGAGAAACCGCCATGAGTCAAGACAAGGAAAAAATTAGCTATTCAGAGAAAACAGAACGTCTCAGAGTTATCGGTCAGTTTATCAAAACTGTGACACCGATGATTTGGACGATCGTAATTCTCGTAGTCATCATTCCCCTATTCGGTAACTTTCTAATTTCCCAGTCACTAACCAATACCGGAACCACAGCAGTTGTAGTCTCGCCGCCACACGATTTTAGCAAAGTCAACCAAGACATTAAAAACGCCATCCAAAAATCCCATATAACAGCAGAAACTTTCGCATCAAAAGAGTTGGACAAATGGGAAACCGAAGTAATTGCAAGAGTTGACAATAGTTTCCTCGATTGGTACTTTGATTACTTCAATCAAAAAAAGATGGAGTTTACCGTACCTTTTAATTTTGTGAAATCTGCCGTACTCAACAGATTTGATATGACAGCAGCATCTCGTGCTGTTTCCGAAAAATTAACCGAAGATTTTCAAAGAGAATTTGCTAACCGGGTGCTGGTTCCCAAAAACGCTCAACTGCGATTTCAATTAATCACTCAAGATACTGCTAATTTGTACATATCAGAAGTTAGCAAGAATGTGAAAGTAGTGCAAAACAATTATAATATACCGCAAGTACAGTGGGACAAATATCTGAACGATATTGCCACCACAATTAGCGACAAAGGAAACGTCTCGAATTTATCATTAAAAGTATTAGTTGGCGGTAGCGGTTACTTGGTTGCTAAACCCTTAATTTTGGGAGTCGCAGCTAAAGTTGGTAGTAAAGTTACGGCAAAAGTTGCCAGCAAAGCCGCCGCCAAGGTAGCCACAAAAACAGGCGGTACAGTTGCTAGTCAGTTGGGAGTAAGTTTAATCGATCCGATTGTCGGCATCGGAATTATCATTTGGGATTTGTGGGATTACAATCACACAGTCAAAGTAGAAAGACCGATTTTGCGGGAACATATTGTAGAATACTTGAAAGATGTCAAAAAGTCCCTCCTCACAAATCCTGAAAGCGGGATTATGGCAGCAATTTATCAGTTGGAAAGCGGTATTTTGAAGTCACTTTAATCATTTAAATCGCGTCTAAATGATGTGTGTAAATCCCCGAAAAGTGGTAAGATCCACTGCAAGAAGGAAAGAGGGGAGACCAGCAGTTAGTGCCAGCAGCGGGCCCTCCGACTCGCTACTGTGCGCGATCGAACACCCGACTGTGGGCGATCGCGCTCATGTAGCAAAAAAAGATAAAAAAATGAATATTAAATGAGGCAAAAAAAGAGAGTATGTTGGGACAAAAAGAAGAGTTGCAAAACTTTATTTTCCCTATATATATCGCGTCATCGAAGATAAAACAAGGTTTTCGACTCATATTACACGGATTAAGTTGTCGCCCTTTTAAAAAAATTAGCTGTTGATTATGACTTGTGGCATTTACAGCATAAGAATTTAAAATCTCCGATTGACAGAGGTAGAGTTCGGGGGGGAGTGCGTTTTACCGATGAATCTCTACGGCGAGGTTTGTAGGGATTTTCTGAAGTATTTGACGGAGTTGTTTTAGTTCAAAAAGGCATAACTTCTCAGCCGGAAGTTTTGTCGGCTTGGTCGAAATTGCGACAAGAAATCGAACTGTTGATGAAATAGTCGAAAATCAAGGATCGAGTCGGCAGTTGCGATCGCCCGCTGAGACTAAAATCAAGTAAATTTGCAAGTATTGGTCGATCGACCCATCCTTACTCGACTATATTTGGATTCAAGGTTTGCTATACTCCAGAAATATACACATATTAACCTTTGCAAAATCAATAGGCCGGAGCTATGACATCCTATGCAACCTCTACAGCAAGAGCCGAGATGAGTGAGATCCGGCGCTTGAAAAACATACTGCCCCCAGAACTCCAAAGTTGGGTAACAGTAGAAAAAACAATAGAAGTTAATCCTACCCTGATCCGCAGCGAAGAAATAGGCAAAGACCAGGTAGAAATCCAAATAGACCTGATCCGCTGGGAACAGCTAGCAATGGATCAGCGGAACCTCCTATTTTGGCACGAAGTCGCCAGAATCCAAAACGACACCATCCCCAGAGACGGTTGGGAAATGGCAGCCCTCGCCATTGGTTTAGGCGGCGCTGTCGGCGAACTTTGGGTGCAAGACGGCTTGCTGCTGTTACTAGCCCTATCCCTGTGCGGCGTCTCCGGCTGGAGACTTTACCAAAAAAACAACGGAGAGAAAAGTTTAAAAGAAGCAATAGACGCCGACGAAAAAGCCCTCGCCCTGGCAACCCGCTTCGGTTACACTCTCCCAAACGCCTACAAAAGCCTCGGCAGCGCCTTAAAAACCTTAATCGAGCAAACCTCCAAAAAACAGCAGCGGGCTAAATACGAAGCTCGTCTCCAGGCCCTCAAACGCAACGCAGCCAAAGCCAAAGCCAAAGTCAAACCCATCACCCGCGAAACCTCTCAGTCAGAAAACGTCTACAATTCTTAAGCTCATCCCCTCGACGCTTGTTACGGGGGTTTTCCAGTTAACCGTTAACTGTTGACTTCTGTGTTAGCTGTTAACTGTTAACTGTGATGGCTATCGGGTGCAAGACACGCACCAAAATGATTAACGACAAGATTAATCTGCCTGAATCCACAAAAATCTTGATTCCGATGTCAAAGTTTGGCCGCGACGGTGTTCAAAAATCTTTAGGCCAAAACTGGCACTGGTAGACTCAAGTCTATTTTTGCCTTTGATATCATTCTCGGTGGGCGAGTTGGCAGGCATTTTTGTAAAGTTTGTATAAAGCTAGCCTTTTGTTAACCATAATATTTGGTAAAGGTGGAGCTGCTAGGACAGAATAGGCTAAAGACATCAGCTTGAAATTTGAAACCAGGACTTCATGGTCAGTCAAACCCCAGAGGCAGATTTTCGGGTAACGTACTCGGACGAGATTCCCTCAGTTCACATACCCGTGCGCTTGAGCGTACTTGAAGCCGTAAACTTCAAGACAACCTGTCAGCAACTTTTTTCGGGCAGCACCGTTCCCAGCAAGATTGTCCTAGACTTCAGTCAGACGACATTCATCGACAGTAGCGGGATAGGTGCTTTAGTCAGCAATCTGAAATTTGCCAAACAGCGAGAGAGTGACTTGGTGCTCCGAAGCCTCAAGCCGCAGGTGATGGCAGTATTTGCTCTCACCAGCCTAGATCAAGTGCTGACGATCGAGCAGCCCTCTCCAACCTCAACTCCCACAGAGACCAAGCCCTCGGACAATCAGCTACCGATGACCCACCCTTCAGTGCAATCGTGGGTGAAGCGGCTGATAGATATCGTTGGGGCAATCGTCGGTTTGATAATTACAGGAATTTTGCTCGTACCCATAGCTGCAGCCATCACTATCAACGATCCAGGCCCGATATTTTTCGGTCAAACCCGCTGTGGCTGGATGGGCAGACAATTTCGGATTTGGAAATTTCGATCGATGTGTACCAACGCCGAAGCCATGAAAGACCAAATCAAAAACCAGGCTTCTGGCGCATTTTTCAAAAATGACAACGACCCGCGGATTACTAAAGTCGGGCGCATCTTACGCAAAACCAGCCTCGATGAACTGCCGCAGTTTTGGAACGTGCTCAAAGGCGAAATGAGTCTAGTCGGCACCAGACCGCCTACCCCAGACGAAGTAGAGCGCTACGAAGTCCCTCAGTGGCAGCGTTTGGATGTCAAACCCGGGATGACAGGGGAATGGCAAGTCAACGGTCGCTCTCAAGTCCGCGATTTTGAAGATGTCATCCGTTTAGATTTAAAATACCAACAAAACTGGAGCCTGGTGTATGACCTCAAACTAATTGTCAAAACTGTAACAGTCCTGTTTAACAAAAATAGTGGCGCTGTGTAGGAACCCTCAACAACCCACCGCTGAACTTTGAGGTGGTGTTGCCGACGGGGGGCGGGAACTCGAACTCGATACTTAGTCAAGCAGACGATCGCTAGCGATACCTACGTTAGCATTAAGTGTTAAAATTCACACGCCCAGAAAATGCACAGCTAGTTGCCAGCTCTGCAATCAGAGCATTAATAATTAGCAATTGACGAGTTCGAGTCATACTCGAATGATCCCAGCATGATTTTCGAGGACGAGAAGAACTCACCTGTGTTTAGAAAAGTAGCGACTGCTAACACAGTCGAAGCTTAAATCACTGCCTCCCAAGCTGACTCGGAAATTTTCCCTATTTAAACGCCCTACCGAGGCGGGTTACAGTATCGGAAGTCTCTCATTTGCTGTGCGAGTAAATGGTGCGAAAGGAATGCTCACCTTGAGGCAAAACGGGCTTCTTCAACTCAAGCTTGACTTAACTAATATGTTGCCAAGACCTTGCCCTCCTTTTTCTCTCCCTCCGGCGCTGAGTACAGCGGTGGTGGGGGCCGACCTGGGGGAAGAAAGATGAAAGACAAGCAACCAAAGGCCGAGTGGCACCTGCAGGTTGAAACAGACCTGAATGCTTTAACATCCGTTTTGGAATGGTTGGAGAATATCGTTTTGCCCATGATACCAGCGGATTTTTGGTGGCAGTGCCGACTGATAATCAACGAAGGCTTTACAAACGCTGTCCGCCACGCTCACCAGAACTTGCCCTCCACAACGCCCATAGACATTGAGGTAAAAGTGTTTGCCGATTACTTAGAAATTAGGATTTGGGACAGGGGTCAACCCTTCAACTTAGAAGCAAAGCTGCACTCGATTATGCAAGAGCAGCGCGATCCTTTGGACAGAGAAGGAGAAAGGGGACTGGTGTTCATGTACAAGCTCACAGACGACCTTCGGTATATCCGTACCGACGATCGCCGCAACTGCCTGGTAATGCGAAAAAACATTAGCTGAGGGCGCGATACCCGCCCGGTAAGGGCGGCTTCTTTCGCAAGCAGTGGAAGATCCCCTCGCTCCCTATTGTCCTACCTGGAACCCAACCACATCGTCTGCAATTCTGCGGGTGCAGGCTCGATGCACGCGACTGGAGGACAATTTGCTTCAAAATAAATATTATGCGTATTCTAATTTATTCCTATAACTACTATCCAGAGCCGATCGGCATTGCCCCCCTGATGACAGAACTAGCGCAAGGCTTAGTCAAGCGCGGCCACCAAGTCCGAGTCGTCACAGGAATGCCCAACTATCCGCAGCGCCGGATTTATCCGCAATATGAGGGCAAATTTTACCTCACCGAAGAACACAACGGCGTCACCATTCAGCGCAGCTATCTGCGCGTCAACGGCCCCCACCCCAGCCTCCTAGACCGACTTGTGCTAGACGGCAGTTTTGTAGTCTCCAGCGCCGTCCAAGCCTTCAGAGGCTGGCGTCCCGACGTGATTTTCTCGACCATGCCCCCTTTACCGATTTGCGTCCCAGTCGCCTTTTACGGCTGGATTCGCGCTTGCCCGATCGTCCTCAACGTTCAGGATATCGTCTCAGAAGCAGCCGTGCGCGTCGGCTTGGTCAAAAAAAACGGACTGCTAGTTGGCATTGCTGACGCCTTAGAAAAATTTGCCTACAACACAGCCAGCCAAGTCAGCGTCATCGACAGCGGTTTTGTCAAAAAATTGCACTCTCAGGGAGTACCCCCGGAAAAAATAGTTTGCGTTCCCAATTGGGTTGATGTCAATTTCATTCGGCCCTTACCCAAGGAAAGTAACTCATTTCGAGAAACTCACAAACTCAAGGGCAAATTTGTCGTTCTCTATGCTGGCAATATTGCCCTAACTCAAGGCTTGCAAACAGTTGTCCAAGCAGCGGCTCGTTTGAAACACATAACCGAAATTGCTTTTGTAATTGTGGGGGAATCAACAGCACTGGCGCGCTTGCAACAAGATTGCGAAACTTACAAAGCTAATAATGTAATGTTGCTACCATTTGAACCGCGAGAAAAATTGCCGGAATTGTTAGCTGCTGCTGATGTTAGTTTAGTCGTACAAAAGCGTCGCGTTACTAACTTCAATATGCCTTCAAAAATTCAAGTAATTCTCGCCAGTGGTCGGGCAATTTTGGCGTCGGTTCCCGAAACTGGTACGGCCCAGAAAGCAGTGCAGCAAAGCGGTGGCGGGGTGGTGGTAGCGCCGGAAGATCCGCAAGCTTTGGCTGAGGCTGTTGAGGATTTGTACCTGCACCCTGCTAAGGTGGATGCCTTGGGCGAGCAAGGCAGAAATTATGCTGTAGAGAATTACGGATTTGAGGAAGCTTTGAATCATTATGAAGCTTTATTTGCGGCGGTGGCAGCGAGTCATGGTGAGAAAATATTGGAGCCTTTGCCGAAATGATCGCTAGGGGCGATCGCTCCGGTAAATGAAATCGATCCAGTTGACAAGATAAAATTAGTAAGATGGGTGTAGAATAGCAACTTAGGAATGAAAAATCAATAAATTGATGAGTTATCGGTTATAATGAATATAATAAAAAAAGTGTGAGATTACAATTTTCACTCCTAGACAGATAGACTCACAACAGATTTTTCTACTTAACTATTCTAATTAACTTTTAAACTCATGTTTTATTTAATTCAATTGACTCATAAATGATAAAATTTTATAAATCATTATCAGAAAAGGATAAAATAAGGTATGCAGCTTTCTTAAACTCAAAAATTAGGGTGGGGTGGAATTAGCTATGTAATGCAACTTGTGGGATGCAGTCGAAATACCCTCATCAAGGGATTGGAAGATTTAGAAAAAATGGACGAACCGACACTCAATAGTTCCAGGATCAGAAAGAAAGGAGGGGGAAGAAAAAGTATTCTGTCTACTCAAATAGGCATTGAGGCAGCCTTTTTATAACTTTTAAAAAATTCACAGCCGGATACCCGATGAATGAATCAAAGAAACTAATTTGACGCATAAAGAAATAGCTTCTGGATTACGGGCGGCAGGTTTTACCATTAGTCTCCCGTTAGTTGCCAAACTATTAAAAAAGCATGGGTATGTGAAACGAAAAGCTCAAAAAAAACAAACAATAGAAATCAATCAAAATCGGGACGATCAATTTAAAAAAATTGCTAGACTTCATGCAGAGTATAGAGAATCCAGCAATCCTATCCAACCGTTTTGATACCAAAAAGAAAGAAATTTCAAGAATTTTGTATCGTCTGGGAACTCTCTATACAAAGGAACCTGTCACTACTTTCGCTCATGATTTTTGGAGTTTAGGTCACGGCAAAGTAATTCCCCATGGAATTTATGATTGTTAATAAAATCGAGGATAGATAACATTAATAAATAGTAAATATACCAGTTAATTAGCCTGTGACTCTTTAAAAAACTGGTAGGATAATTATGGTAAAGCTACCTAAGCTGTGGAGCATTTAAACCAGTAACGAGGCTTGTATGGTGCGTCAATAGATTTTAGATTTTAGATGAAAGAATTGACCCCACGTATAAATGCGGGGGGGTGAGGGTTTTCGATTTGAGATTTTGGATTGATTCCACGGATAAATCACGTGGCGGGTACCATAAAAAAATTCGTTGTCAGGAGTGAACACTTACGCGCTTATGCGGGAAACACTTCTGTAATGACGCACCTTACCTGGAGCGTTAATGGATTAAATGCTCCACAGCTTAGGAATGAGAATTAAATAACTACCACTCTTGAAAGTGGGATGGGCGTCCC
>NZ_JAUBUC010000111.1:0-19821 GCF_036705285.1 Microcoleus sp. B4-C1
CGTCCCGCCCGTCCAAAACGGACGGGCGGGACGCCCATCCCACACTAACAATTAAAATTGTAAGTTATTTAATTCGCGATCCTAAGTGGACTGAATGATACAAGAATCTCTGCCCTTCTAGGGCCCAGAGTTGTCAAATTAACAGCCTCCCAGCGTTCCGCGTTTTTCTGCAAACTTCGATCGGGGGGCGCGATCGAAAACGCTTGATTTCACATGAGAGGAGAAGCCTCTGTCCCTGGGAACCCTAGCCTGGTTAGCGCTAGGTACAGCTACTGTATAGTCCATTTCGTCCCTCTCTACACCACCGCCTGAGAGGATTTCATCTACTGTAATCTTTTTCAGGGAATCCGGGTCTACACTGTGAAAATTTTCCCAAAAATTTTCCTCAAATTCTTGATGGTTTTCCATACCGACCGCCATTTAAAAAAGTGACTCAATAAAAAATTACTAAATATAATATATCCTCAAACAAAGCATCGAGCAATACCCAAAATTTATTTTTAGCTATGAACTCTATGTGTTATTCTGAGTTGGGTAAAAGCTGTTTCTGCTTAGACCGCGATCGCCCCCTTCTAAAATTTAGAAATTTACACTCTAAAAATTGACATGATTACTGTTGCACTTCCCAAAGGCGGATTGTTAGGAGATAGCATTCGGCTGTTTAAATCGGTTGGATTAGACTTCAGTGCTTTTCTCGATTCCTCGAACCGACAACTTCAAATTTATGACCCAACAGGCACTGCCAAAGCTTTGCTAGTAAGGACGCACGACGTACCTGTTTATGTGGAATACGGTCAAGCGGATTTGGGGATTGCTGGCTATGATGTTTTGCGGGAAAAAAAGCCGAAAGTTGCCAATTTAATTGATTTAAATTTTGGCAAGTGTCGGCTGTCGGTGGCGGTGAAGGAATCTAGTTCTTATCGACGAACTGTGGATTTGCCTCCTCACGGTAGAGTTGCTTCTAAGTTCGTACACTGTGCTAGGGAATATTTTCACAATTTGAATTTGCCGGTGGAAATTGTGCCGCTTTACGGTTCTGTGGAATTGGGGCCGATTACGGGTATGTCGGAGGCAATTGTTGATTTGGTTTCGACTGGCAAAACTTTGCGAGAAAATGGTTTGGTGGAAATTGATGTTTTGTTTGAAAGTTCGGCTTATTTAATCGGTCATCCTCTGAGTTACCGTTTGAATGCGGGGGGTGTGAATGAGTTGATCGGGAAGTTGAGAGAGCAAGTTTTGACGACTGTTTGATGCGAACTCCAATTAGAGTAGACTTATTGGATAAATCTTTAATTGATAGGGAAAGCACAAACGCAACGCAGATACAATTCACTATAGTTAGCGACTTTTTCCAGAGTTCTAAACTATTGTGGGGAGTAGGGGTTGGGCTTCTAGCCCGCCCTAAAAGTTAAATCTTTATGAGCTAGTATTTGCCGTAAGAAATAGGACTGAAATCCTCAGTACGAACTGGTTCTATTTAGTTGATTTCTGAGCGCTTACTTACAGGTATAAAACCTAGTTTTTCTTGGCAGCGATTTATATAAAAAGTGACGACTGTATCAGCCGGGTTTTGCTCTATTAGTTGCTGAAAATATCCCAAGGCTGCGACAAATCTTTCGGATTGCCATCCTTGAATTCCTTTGTCAAATAAAACCTGGGTAAGCAGCTTTACCTCGGAGTCGGGACTGGAGGCGCTCCAGATTTCGTAGATTTCAATAGCTTGCTGCTTGCCGCGCGGGGTTACTCGATCGATCCAGCGATAGTAATAATTGTTGCTGGGCAAATGGCTGTCAGCAGCAGTCGCCCCAGAAGTATAAATAATACTCTCCTGTGTTTCCACTTCTAAGTCGCACTTTAATAATAGACTTTCTTTTGAGTGGGAGTTGGAACTTATGCCATTTAGAAATTCTCTCGCATGAACAATGGCATTTTCGCTAACAATAATTTGGCAGCCGTATATTTTAGTTAAATTTTCTAACCGAGAAGCTGTATTTACCACATCGCCGATGACTGTAGAATCCATGCGACGATCGGAACCTAAAGTGCCGATCATGCCGATACCTGTGTTAATTCCCGTACCAATATTGACGGGAAATTCTAAATTGTATTTGTGGCGACTGGCATTAAATTCTTGCAAAGTTTCTTGCATTGCTACTGCGGCTTCGATCGCATTCATGGCGTGAGAATTTGGCTTGTCAAATACTGCCATGATTGCATCGCCTAGGTATTTGTCAATAAACCCGCCGTGAGACGTGATGCACTCGTTCATTTTAGTAAAAAAAGCGTTCAACCATTCAAAAGTCTCGCGAGCTTGTTGAGATTCGGCGATCGCAGTAAACCCGCGAATGTCGCAAAATAAAACAGTCAGCTCTTCTTCTGTGGCATTGCCCAACTGAATTGATTCTATTCCTTGCGGCGCAATTCGTCCCAGAAGTTGCTCTGGCACAAATAGCTGAAATTTTTCTGACAGATATTCGTTGGCTTCCCAAGCTGCGGCAATTTGGCGTTTGCTTTGTTCTTTTACCTGCTGGTGGAATTGGGAAGATACTGCTTGCGATCGCATTTGACTCAACTGCAAAATATTTTCGACTTTTGCCAGCAACAAGCGACTGTTAAAAGGCTTTGTCAAATAATCATCTGCCATCATTTCTAACCCTTTGATGCGAGACATATCATCATCGAGGGCCGTCAAAAAAATCACCGGTACCGTTTGCAATGCCGTATCCTTCCGCAGGATCTCGCACACATCAAAACCGTCCATCTCCGGCATCATAATATCTAATAAAATTAAATCAGGTCGAGAGGCGCGGGCGAGGGAGAGCGCTTCATCGCCAGATAGCGCTGATACTGTAGCGTATCCTTTCAGGTGCAATAACTCTTCCAGTAAAGTCAGATTAGCTGGCTCGTCATCAACCAACATGATGCAGGGCGACTTGTTTGACATGGAATATGATATAATATTATATTGAATTTAGCTCTTGAGTTGCGCGTGGGGAAGCTCGAAAACGGGTTAATTGGTATATTTCTCCTTACTAAACTCAATATTTTTCGTAGGAACAGGCTTTCGGAGGCAAGTGCGGGCAAGTCATATAGATATTTATCTAATCTTGAGTTTAACCTTTCTTGTTATCAATTATCATAAATGGCAGTGCTGGAACTGCAAATAATTATTGTTAGCCGAGAAAAGAACGGACAGTTGCGATCGTCAAATTCAAATCCAGTGGCTTGCTTAAATAAGCAGAAGCGCCAGCTTCCAAACATCGCTGACTGTCACCGGGCATCGCCATCGCCGTCACCGCAATCATCGGTATCGACTCCCAGACAGGATCTGCTTTGACTCGGCGCATCAACTCAAAGCCGTCCACATCCGGCAACTGAATGTCCATCAAAATCAAATCCGGCAGCAACTCCGGGGCAGCAGAGGCGGCGAGAATACGATCGGCCATTGCCTTCCCATCCGCAAGTATCTCTACCCCGTACCCCTCCAATTCCATCACCTCAGAAATTAACATTTGGTTAAAAGGCTGGTCTTCGACAACCAAAATCCGCTTGCTGCCAATTGGTAAGGCAATCGCAGAAGCAGGAACTAACTTGGTATCCAAAGCACAAGAAGCAAAGTTTCCCAACTGTTGACGCATCTCCGTCAAAGGCAGCCAAACGCGGAAAAGACTTCCCCGATCGCAAACAGATTGAAAAGAAACAGTTCCCCCGTGCAATTCTGCCAAACGCTTAGTCAAAGCCAAACCCAAACCTGTACCTTCGTGGCGCCTAGTCAGGGAAGAATCTACCTGTTGAAAAGGTCGAAATAGCAAGTGCCAGCGGTCTTGAGGAATGCCGATGCCGGAGTCTTCCACCTCAAAACAAAAATAAGGAGTGCTGGCATTTACAGGAGAACAATCCGGCCGGTAGTCGCCGTCTATTTCGCTGCCGTAGGCCAGACGCCCGCTGAGTTTAACTTGTCCCTGTTCGGGGGTAAATTTGATGGCATTGGAAAGTAAATTAATCACAATTTGTCGCACTCGCCGTTCGTCGAGCCAAACTTTAGTAATACGGTTGTCGAGTTCTAAAGACAAACCGATCCGCTTTTTGTCTGCCCGTGGCTGCATCATTTTCATACAGTCTGTCGCCAGTTCTTGAACGCGAACAGGCTGTAAGTTGAGTTCTACTTTCCCGGCTTCAATTTTAGAAAGATCGAGAATATCGTTGATTAGCTGCAACAAGTGCTGGCCGCTTTTTTCGATCAGTTCTACATAGTTGATTTGTCGATCGCTCAACTGTCCGGCCGTTTGCCGCAGCAGCAAGTCAGAAAAGCCGAGAATGCTGTTGAGAGGCGTCCGCAATTCGTGGGACATTGAGGCTAAAAACTCGGATTTCAACTGAGAAGAATACTCTAATTCTTCGTTAACTTGGCGCAAGTTCTCTTGTGTCTGAGCCCGCTCGATCGCCGCCCCCAGAGTCCGGCAAGCAGCTTCGAGTACGTCTTGGTGGACGGCGGCTTGCAGTTTTTTGATGTTGCGGGACTCCAGCGTCAGCACTCCGATGATTGTGCCGTTGGTAGCTGCGATCGGAAAAATACCGAGTTGTCCGATTCCCGGATGGCGAAATTCCGGCACGGCATTGGGATGTTGGGCATAATCCTCGACAAACACAGGTTTACCAGTTTTCACCACTTCCCACAGCAAACCGATGCCGTAGGGAATGCCTTGGTCGAGCAATTCTTGCATTCCTGCGACTACTGGTTCCCCGTAAGTAGCCAAAAATTGACTAGAAACTTGGTTGCAAATCCCCGACGCTTGGCGATCGTTTCCTTTGCCGTTAATCACCTTGACATCTCCGAAAGCTGCATTCATTGCCTCTACTAAATAGGTGAGGGCAAACTGACCTATTTCTTGCAAACTGTCAGATTTTTGCAGGCGTTCGGTTAAACCTAAAAGAAAGCTCAGACGCCTGACTTCTGCGTTCAAGCTAGCTTGGGAGTTTCGGTATACCGTAACGTCTCTAAAGGTAAACAGCCGTCCGCCGCTGTTGGTAATCGTGGCGCACACCTCCAAACAAACCGCATTGGATTGCTCGAAATAAAATGATAAACTTTCATCCTGAGATTTTTCGAGTGCTTGCTGAAACTCTTGCCACTGCTGAAGGGACAAGTAACCCCGATCGACAATTTCCGCAAACAGCAAGTGGCACTTCGGCTTTGTTTCCAGCCATTCTGGGGACAGTTCCCAGATTCCCGCCAATTTTTTGTTAAACAAAACTAAGCAATCAGACGAGTCGAACAGAGCGATCGCATTGTCTACTTGATTGAGAATCAGTTCTTGGTCTGCCCTCAACTGGTGCAAGTCTCTCTCCATTTTCTCTGTGTGTGTAGCTCTTAGTTTCGTTGTCATAACTTTCTACAGATATGGCAAGAGTTATTGTATAACCCCTTACTTAATCTGACATAACTTTACGTTTTTTGGCAGTGAGGGCGATCGATCTGCCTTGTGATCTGAGACACTTGCTAGTTTCGGAGGGCGATCGCAGCCACCTTTAAACTGCGTCGGCTACACTGCTTAATCATCAGGCAATAAGGAGGGAAAGCATGATGAAAGAAGCAGAATCTTTTAATAACAATACTGTCGAACTTGAGGGCATCTGACTTGAAACTATTGTGTCCAACCCTGTGCTAAATTGACCCATCATAATAAAAACTAATTCCACTGATAAGAAATCAGTATATAGCAATCCTAAATAATTTGTGAATTTCTTACGGACTCCCAGCGCGTTCGGAGAGGGTTGGGGTGGGGTAAAAAAATTACGACTTTTGCAAGAATTGCTATATGTCAAAATGCAATCATGACTTTACCCTTAAATTTTATTAGCAATAACTTGATGATTGGGGTTAACTGGTAAAGCAAGTGTTGGATTCAAAAACCTAGGCATAAGGCTCGCTCTAAGCACCCGGAGAAAGTGATATCAGTTTCAAAAAAGCAACTTTAGGCTCGCGATCCCAACCCATACAAAATCAGTTATTCCCCATAATTTAATCTAAAATTGTGCGACTGAGCGCTCACGCAGAAGTCGAAAATCTACGAGGGTATGAGTTATGACGATCGCACTTATGAGTAAGGTGTGCAGTGCACACCCTACAAATGTGAGTTAAGCTAATCCGCATTTAAATTGCAGAGTCAAATAAATCTTTACTCTTATGGGGAGTAGGGGTTGGGCAGGAACTCCCACACTTAACATACAATTTAAATGCTGTACAGGTTAAAGCGTAAGTATGCTTAATGTTTCTTAGGATTTTTCGGAAAAGGAATGCCCAAACTTTCGTGAAAAACAACCTGAGTTTTATAAGTCAAGCGCCGGTTAACTTGTTTGATGATTTTTTCCAAAAGCGCATCGCCGGTTTTTTCTATTAAAGGTTGAGACATCGATCGAATAAACTTGGGAAAGCAAACCCCCACAGCCAAATCCAGCTTCCAGGTAGTAATGGTAATCACAGGCGGCAGCTTAGCACGTTCCGATCTCGGCCAATCGGCGGCAAACTCCTGAGACGGTATCTCCCCTAGCTTCATTGCCGATCGAAAATCCACTTCATACCCAGGCGAGGTATAATCGGGAACCGGAATAGTCTTAATCAAATAGCAGCCTTCAGCATCCGGCGGCAGCAATTCTAAACCAATTCTCGCTTCAACGCGGTAGCCAAAAGCCCCAAAACGCCCGATTAATAAATCATAGCCGTTTTCTCCGATCGGCTGGGCCTTCATCGGCGAAGCGCACTGGCAAAACCAACTCTTGTGGTTGTTCAAATGCTTCGCCACCGTCTCCGCATCGGCGTACATCTCCATGCTGTCTTCAAAATGCGTGTGAAACCAAATCGGCTCAACTTCCTCTGGTGCATCCGCGCTTCCACTTTCGGGCTGTCGGAAACTCGCATCTGGGTAGTAATTTTCGTCAGAAGCTTCAAAAGTTTGATATTCAGCGGAATCTTGCTTCATTCTATACTCTCCTGTAATACGCACCGGTCGGGTTGGGGATGTGTTAAGGGAGTTTCCTCCCTACAATTGAGAAATTGATAGCAACAAAACTTACCCTAGTTCAGCATAACTCGACATATGAAAGCATTTGTAGCAGGAGCCACAGGTCAGACTGGCCGCCGAATCGTCGCAGAATTAGTCAAGCGAGGTATTCCCGTGCGCGCCTTAGTCCGAAATCTAGAGACAGCTAGACAAATTTTACCACCGGAGGCTGAGTTAGTTACAGGGGATGTATTAAATGCGACTTCCCTGGGCAATGCCATCGGCGATAGTACGGTATTGCTGTGCGCGACAGGGGCGGCCCCTGGTTTTGACCCGACAGCGCCTTACAAGGTGGATTTTGAAGGTACTAAAAATTTGGTGGATGCAGCTAAGGCTAAGGGCATTGAGCATTTTGTGCTGGTGACTTCTCTGTGCGTCTCTCAGTTTTTTCACCCGCTGAATTTGTTCTGGCTGATTCTCGTTTGGAAGAAACAAGCCGAGGAGTATTTGCAAAAAAGCGGCCTAACTTATACGATCGTCCGTCCGGGCGGTCTCAAAAATGAGGATAATTCAGATGCGATCGTCATGACTGGTGCGGACAAAATGTTTGAGAGCAGCATTCCCCGCACCAAGGTAGCCCAAGTGTGCGTGGAGGCGCTGTTTCAGCCGACTTCTCGCAACAAGGTTGTGGAAATTGTGGCGAAGTCGGAGGCTCCGCAAAAGAGTTTTGAGGAGTTGTTTGCCAGTGTGATTTGATTGAATTAGGACGCACGGGTGCCCAGAAACCGGGTTTTTTCACGAAAATACCCGTTGCAGCCAGCACAAAGGTAAAAAACCCGGTTTCTTTAGGCCCAGGTAGCGAACAAAGAAACCGGGTTTTTTTACCGAGATTGAGGGTTTTAGGCAAGTTTTTGGTTAAAAAACCCGGTTTCTGGGCATCAGCGCGCAAGTCCCATCAGTACAAACCGCAGGGGAATTGCCAGTTTTCCGATCGCCAAATCTGGCAAAATCTTAATAGTTTTACCATTCGCCCTTAAACTTTCGTTCTCCCAGCATGAAAACTCTCAAGTGGCCAGCTTGGTTCCCCTATCCGATTTCGTGGTTAAGGGCATTTGCTCTCGCTCAGAGTTTTAGTTTTGTCCTTCGCAGGGGCATTCCTTTTGTCAGCGACAATATCGGCTTTCTGACTCTACTGCTGGCGGCTTGGCTGATTCAGTTGCCTGTGTTCTTTGTTTGTCACTTTTTAGCAGTCAAAATCTTAAATCCCTTACTAATTATGCTGCCGGGGCGCTTTCGCGTTGCGCGCAAGTTCAAGCGCCGCCATACGGGTATTCGATCGCACTTGCGAGAAGGCTTGAATGCTGTTGTAGTGATTTTTTTTGCATTTAATCTGTCGCTGTTGGTGCAACTTTCGATTTTTTATTGGCCCGCGCGATCGATCGATCCGGCTCAATTACTAACAGGAATATCTACTCTGACAAATGTTGCCGTAGCCGGTGAATTAGATTTCTGGCTGATTAAATTGGCGGGGGTTTTATCGAGTCTAACGCTGGTAGCCGCGCCGCTATATCAATACGATTTTCGGGTGCGCCGGATGCGGGCGGCCCGAAAATTGGCCGAAATTTCGGAAATGGAAATGAGTTGGCTAGAAGCTGAGAAATTGAGCCGTCGCAAAAGAGGTTTGCTGAGGCGAGCAGAGATTCAAATCCTCGGATTTATACTTTTAATCGGCGCTGTGATTGGCGGCGGTGTTTTTTTGGTTGACAGTTTGCGGGGAAATCAGCAGTTGTCGCAGTCGGTAAGCGGGCGGGGAAAATTCCCGCCGCTGGCTATTAAAACGGGCGATCCTTATATTCGGGCGCTGATGCGTACTATTTCTGCTAGCGAGTCGAATGTTGCTCGCCCTTATCACGTTGTTTACGGTGGCAAATACATATTAGATTTGAGCCGCCATCCTGACTGGTGCGTGAAGATTGTTAATGGCCCGAATCGAGGCAGGTGTACTACCGCTGCGGGCAGGTATCAATTTCTGACTACGACTTGGAAGGAGAAGGCTAAGCGCTATCAGGCGCGTCGTGCTAATTTTTTATTCTGGGAAGATTACAGTTTTGAACCAGAAGATCAGGATGCTGTGGTTTATGCTTGGTTGAGCGATCGCAAGTTTTGGAAAGCTGATATTCCTGAGATGTTGCGGCAGGAAAGATTAACTGACGTGTTGCGGATGCTTTCGGGAACTTGGACGAGTTTGGGATATGGAATTGAAACCAATTCTATGAGTTCTCGTTTGCCGAAAGTCTACCGGGAAATGCTGCGGGAAGAATTGGAAAATGCTGGTTCTTAGGGAGTTAAATGTTGACGGTTGACTGTTAAGTGTTAACTGTTAACGGTTAACGAATGTTATTGGTTATTAACAAGGCAAAGCGATTAAGAAATAACCACTAATAAGTCACGAATAACTAATCCTTCAATTTTGGTAAAAATGCTGTCAAACATTTGTACAATTCTAATCCCGGCCCTGCTTGCAGGGGATAAAGCCTGTCGAAATTAATGGGGTTTCCCGGTGCTAATTTCCACTCGGTTTTCTGTGCTGTTTTTGGGGAAATTTCGATCGCTACCGTGATGTTAATAATGTTGTTGTGCTGGGGGATGCCCCGGAAGCAGTAACTTTTGCCCGTGCGTTTGTCTGAATCGCTGCCGGTGATGTATCTGGCTTGTTTGCGAAATTGAATTTCTCGAAAAGGTCGATCGATCGCAAAGGAGTCTCGGTAGCGGTAGTCTCCATCGCGCAAGCTTTCGACAGTCGGCCTGATTTGACTTATAACTGTTGCTGCACTAAGAGTTAGCATCATTGATCCGGGTTCCTCTTGTGAAATCGGTGATTTTGGTTGCTGGTGTCTGTGTCGTCGTGGGCGGCTGAAACAAACCCGCCGTGTAACAAATTAATAAAAGCCCTTAAGCAGTTTAAGTTGATCCCTATCTATCGTGAATAATTATTTCATGCTTTCATCTCTGTTACCTATCTGAGTAATAATAGAAACATACAGCAAGCCGTGAGAAAATTTACGGGCGCATATTTAGGGATTAATTGACGATACTGCGAGGATACTGCTATGTTTGGCGTGACGCGAGAAACACAAAATTTAGGGCGGGTTGAAACCGGAAATTCCCAACGGCGAGGCTCTTTCACCTCTGCGTCTAAAAGTACCCGTATTCGGCTATCTCGAGTTTACAAAGATGAGGCTCTGGTGTCGGCTGCGCTAGCGGGACTGCCAGCTCTTTTGGCATCCCTGGAAAGCTTTCGCGAGGAGTAGAACCTGGCATTTTCTATTGCTATATATGGCGCGTGGATGCTTGTGATAGCGGCGGCCAACCGAGCAGGGGCTGTTTTGATTGCACCTAAAATCCTCCTCGATTTGAGTAGAGTTTTGCTGTGCTGAACTATTGCAAGACTCAGAAACCTGGTTGTTTATACAAAAACATTTTTACAGCCCTTTGTTATGGTATGAAAAATGGTATAAAAACCAGGTTTATTGGTATGTGTCCGTAAGTCTTGTGTTTACAAAATTTATTTGTCAGTGTCATCCGGTGCGATCGATGCCTCTACCTCTTGGGAAGAACGGCTTAACATAGAGTCGTGCAGGTGTTCGCTGTGCTGCCGTTCTTGAGCCATTAATTCTCTGGCTTTTTCTTCAGCAATTCCCTCCCCATGTGTTTCTAGCTCGTGGGAGGAACGATTGAGCATAGATTCGTGCAAGTGTTCGCTATGCTGCCTTTCTCGTGCAATTAGTTGTCTAGCTTTTTCTTCAGCGTTCATGAGTAGTATCTCCAATTGTTTGTTTGAAGTGATTCTTATATTAAGATGCCACAATTCGAGGGTAAATGTAGCAAGATTAACATAAAATTTTACAAATAATTGTATAAAAAAAATTGAGTTGGCTGGCGGTGGGTATCGGGATCGGTGGTTGCTGAGCTAATTATTGCCAGACGCCGGAAAAGATATTCTTGACTGCGATCGCAATTCGATTTAAGTCTTCCTTCAGCAGCGGTGGCCAAGAAACTCCTCTGCGGAGTCCAGCTTCAAATTGCTGCAAACCTTCTACTGACAGTAAATGCAGTGCCGAGATTAATTGTCGATCGAGCATTGGAGATTCTTGCAGACTCTCAAACAATATTTTTAAAGCTAATAAAATCGATGTCACCTGTCCGGGTACGGGCGGTTGACCTTGTTTGAGACGCATCAGGAAGGCGTCGGGATTTTTCTTGGTTTCCAGGGCGGTTCCTTGGTCGATCAGAAAACTGCGGGCTGTTTTGTAATCCATTTGACGTGCGATCGATCGGAGTGCAATTAATTAGCTGGTATTATATCACTTTTTGTCTCGCTCAAGTTGGTAATATATTTCCATACAGGCTAAACTACAGCTACTGGTGAGGTGCGCCCATAAGCAGGCTACAGCTACTGATAGAGGGGTAGCATTCATCCCACAGTCGCCTTGAGCGAAGTGAAACGGACAGGGAAAAATAAAACAATGGCAAAACACCCAGGAAATAGCAGAAAATCCAAGATTTATCGCTACTTGTGGCTGCTTTTTTTGTGTCTGAGCTTTCTGTTAGTTCCGCTCATCAAAAAAATAGCAGCCGATACGCCATTCCCCCCACCCGCTCCTATTGAAAATAATGCTAGTTTTGGAGCAAGGATTCAAAGGACGATGGGGCTACTTGCTGCTAGCACTCCAACAGACCGCCGCCAAGTGCGTATCCTATTCTACGGTCAATCCATCACAGAACAAGATTGGTGGAAAGATGTAGTGAAGGATTTAAGACAGCGATTTCCCAATGCAGATTTGATTGTGGAAAATCGGGCCATCGGAGGATTTGGCGCCCCGATTTTAATCCGTCCCAGCGAACACGATTTGTATCCTTTTTATCCAGACTTGCTAATTTTTCACGTCTACGGAGGCGGTGAAGATTACGAAGCCATAATTGCCAATGTCCGCAGCCGCACTGCTAGCGAAATACTCTTGCATTCAGACCACATCGACTGGATGCCGACCGACAACAGCGACGATCCAAATTCAGTCAAAAGATACGAATGGCACAACACTCATTCTACTCAATGGCTGCCGGAGTTGGCCGATAAATACGGCTGCGAAATCGCCGAAATTCGCGAACCTTGGCGCAGGTATTTGAAAGACAATCGCTTGCAGCCACAACAGCTATTGAGCGACAGCATTCACCTCAACGATTGGGGAAACTTTCTCCTAGCGGCCCTGATAAAACCGCATCTGCAATACAAGCCAAATTCTCCTCAACCGCCGCAGGATTTAGTAAAAACCTATACGGTTGGCAGGGATGTTAAGTGGCAAGATGGCAAGTTGGTTTTAGAATTTGAAGGAAATAGAATAGATGCGATCGCCGATAAAACCTTCAACGGCAAGGCAATTTCTGCTATAATTGCGATCGACGGCAAAAAACCCTCAGAATTTCCTGAACTTTACAGCATCACCAGACCTAGCGTTACTCTTGGCGTCGGTTTGCCGGCCATCATCCAAATATCCAGTCAAAAACCGCTAATCGTCGAAGATTGGAAAGCCATAATCACTGAAATTAACAGCGACGCCAGCAAGTTTAAATTTGACGTTATAGGTTCTAAAACAGGTTACGACGGCAGCGGTACAAACGACGAAATGTTTGTCTCAAACTCTGGCCGCGTCGTGATTGAACCGAGAAACTGGTGGCTGAAAAATTCTTATGAAGAGTCTAAAAAACCGACGCCTAAAGGCTTTGAAATTTCCTGGCAAGTGCGACCAATGTTTGTTGATTCATACGTTCCTCCACAAATTACAGATTCAAGCCGCGAGTATTCTACAACATTGGCTCAGAATTTGAGCAACTCCAAACACACCCTCGAAATCGTTCCCGAAACAGATGGGAAAGTTCCAATCCAGGCAATTCGAGTGTATCGCCCTCCTTTCTCCTTCTCCAATCTACCATCTGAAGTTGAGAGTTTTAAACCGCAGATATCAGCGGATGAACACGGATGAACGCTGATGCAATTTTATCGGCGTTTATTTGCGTTCATCTGCGGTTTAAAAAATCTTCATGTTATTTTATAGCAATCCTGGTGGCACTCGGGTTGATGATTGTTCAAACCCTTAATATTTAAGCATCTTGACCAAGAATTTCTTGATAGTACCCGCCACGTGATTTATCCATGGAATCAATCCCAAATCTAAAATCTAAAATCCTTGCGTCCCCCGCATTTATCCGTGGGGTCAATCCAAAATCTAAAATCTAAAATCTAAAATCGAATGACTCCTGAATCCTGCTATAATCGCCAAGATTATCAACCTTTGAGCATCCTCAACTCGTGAAATATCAACAACGATAAAAAGAAATCTGCTACAAAAATCAACACCCAAGAAGTTACCACCGCCGCCGTTGCAGCTTGGCCTACTCCTTTCCCTCCGCCCACCGTCGTCAATCCCCAACCGCAACCGACAAGGGCAATTATCAACCCAAAAATAAAACTTTTAATCACCACAGTTACTAAATCCCCAGGCCCCAAAAAAGTCCGCACCGATTCCAAAAATACCGACGGTTCCAAATTATAAAAATGAACCGCTACAAATAGCCCGCCCAAAATTCCCACCGCTACCGCAAAAATTGTTAAAATCGGCAGCATGATGCAGCAAGCTATCACCCTCGGCACTACTAAATAATCAACCGGATTTGTTCTTAACATATACAGGGCGTCTATTTGTTCCGTCACCTGCATTTCTCCTATCTCCGCCGCAAAGGCCGAACCTACTTGTCCCGCCACCACGCCCGCCGTTAAAAGTGGTGCTAATTCGCCACAAAATGCCACCGCAAACGCACCTCCCATCGCCCCAACTGCCCCAAACCGCACCAATTCTCTGGCTGATTGAAATGTAAAAATCATGCCGCCAAAAAAGGCTATTAGCAGCACGGATCGGAAAGAATCCAGGCCTACTGTTACTAAATGTTCCATGATTTTGCGACGGTCAATTTTGCCTTGGAGTATGCGTAGCAGCACTTGGCCCCCCAGGAACAACGTCAAAAAAAACCGCTGAAACCACCTGTTATTGAAGGTTTCATCTAAATGTCGATCGCGCTTTTCTTGGTATTTCTTAACCACTGACGGAGGGCTCGCGATTAATTGCAAACAGGGCGAAGCACTGCTAAATAGAGATTTTCGGCAATCCTACAGCAATTATTGCACGATTTGTCAACATATATTTTTTGTCTCTGGGCCCTGCGGTTGGTGGGTTAGACGCGGTTTAAGATTTATTTATTGGTGACTTAACTTAATCGCCGCGCCCAACCCACCCTACAATATGACTAAAATCTAAAATCCTAGGACTACGGGAGCAAGTAACAAGTCGATAAACTTATCTAACTGTTCATTATTCTTTTCGGCTTGCTCTTTGCCAATTCTCAGCAAATCTGATATTTTCTCTTCCGAGGCATCATCAATCTGCAGCGGTTGTTCGTGGCTCAAATCGGGAGTAATTCTCAAATATTGATTCGGTTTTTCAACCGCATCATAAATTTGAATTAGTTGATAATTTACAGTTTCAGCAACTCCCGTCATCATGATATTAATCAAAGGCTCTACCCACTCAATTTGACCCCAATTTTTTACTTTTTCGTAGGGGTATTTTTTCTGAGCTTCTCCGGTTCCCAAGGATAAAATTACCATATCTTTTGCTTTCGGGCCTCGGTAGGAGTCATTGTCAGGAATTCTGAATTTATTTCTAACTTCTGCATAAGCACAAAGTGCGGGATTGTTGGCGAATACTCCCCCGTCAATTAAAGCGTAGCATTCATTGCTAAAAGAATAGATTTTAGAAGCCTCAAAATAAGAGGGAGCTGCCGATGTGGCTCTGGCGATATCTCTAATAAAATAGTCTTCGGCTGGATATTCTTTAGCATCTATTTGATCGAAAAAGTGAGCTTTTCTCCTTTCGATGTCGTAACTGGAAATTAAACAAGGTTTTAGCAGTTCGCTGAGTTTGCAATCTCTAAAATTTTCCCAAAATAATTTTTCTAAGGGCTCGCTGGGATATTTCTCATCTCTCACACCATTTAGAGATCTGACTTTTTGCCACAATGAAGTCTGAAAAACGTCGCGGCCACTCTCAATCGAAAAATTAACAGCGTCTTGGGCTGCCCACCGAGGCCTGCTGGGATTTTCGGCATCGGGACACAAATAGATGCAAGTTAAAATTCCTCCCGCACTCGTTCCCGCGATTAAATCAAAATAGTCAGCTATTCTCGCATCTGGGTTGCCACTTTTCTGTTGCAGCTTTGACTCAACGCTAACTAAAACTTGCGCGGGAATAATTCCTCTAATTCCGCCTCCATCTATGGATAAAATTCTGGTATATTTCGCCATAATTGTTGCCTATTCTGAATATTTTCTCGTTTGCTAATCTCAAATCCCCAAGCCTCCGAATCCATGCACCGCTTAATCTAAAATCTAAAATTTCAAATCTAAATTTAATTGGCGGGCTGCGATCGTATAGCGAAAAATGTATTCTACAATTTCTACGTAATTGTAGGCGGCGGCTGGCGACTCTGCCCAGACTGTAATGCCGTGATCGCGAATTAACAAAGCGGGTACAGAGGGCGCACAAATGGCAAAGAATTCGCAAATTTCCTTGGCTATCTTAGGGACTTCTAAATAATTTGTAAAGAGGGGTATCGACACTTGCGGGTTTTCCTCCCACACCCCCAAACCTTTCACCATTTCGATCGCCGGTAAAGGCACTGCATCTCCTGCGGTTAGCCGAGAAACTAAATTTGCCTCGATGGAGTGGACGTGATAGCAAGCTTTCGCGTCTGGAAAACAATTGTAAACGGCTAAATGAATGCTGGTTTCGGCAGAAGGGCGGCTGTCGGCAACAGGTTGCTCGACAATTGCGCCGTCTAAGTTCATTCTGATAAAATCTTGTTCAGTTAACTGCCCTTTCGCGCGGCCACTAGCGGTAATCCAGAAACTGCCATCTGGTAAGCGGGCTGAAAGATTGCCAGCAGTCCCAACCATCCAACCGCGATCGTAAAAATGTTTGGCTGCTGCAATTAAATCCGATCTCAAATCGCCACTCATTCTTTACAAATCCTCAATTTTTAATCTACTTTTTACGTTAATAGGAATTGCGCCGATCTATCTAAAAGTAGGGTGTGCACTGCGTACCTTATATCAAATCCAGTAGCATCGGACTTATCTGCACGGGGGCGGGTTTATTATATTGTTTATTATGGGCAATTATTGTTGGTGAACCCGCCCCTACAAAATTTAACATCATACAATACCGATGCAAACGGAATTTATATTACCTGAGAAAGGCGATAGTTTCAATTCCATTTTTGGGACAAATTTTCCAACACATCAAAAAAATTATCCCATTTAGTATAAGGCTTTTGTTGTTCGTCTAGATACTCGGCAAGCCGATCGCGCGCAAACACCGACGAAGCCTGCAAAGCCATATTAAAATCCGTCAGCGAATCTCCGATTGCCACCTGTTCCTCGGCCGGGTGCTGGCCCATCACCCGCACCTTAGACACCAATTCCTCATCTCCTTCAAACTCAGAATTGACTTGCAAGCGAGGGCCACTAGCGTCCACATCCACAGCGTAAATAACCCTCGCCCGGTGTACCAAATCGCCCATTACCGTCTCTACCATAATCCGAAGACCGCCGGAAACGATCGCAAAATCTACCTTTTTTTTGTCCAAAAAATCCAGCAATTCCACCAATCCCGGCCGCATCAGCCTTCCCCTAGAAAATTCCACAATTTCCCCGTAACGTTCCGAGGGAATAGACTCTAGTAACTGTCTCACTCCCGATCGCAAACTCAGCCTTCTAGCGTAGATTTCAGGCATCAGTTGAGACGACAGTTCCGGTGCGAAATGCTTGAGCATTGCCACAAAAGTTTCTTCAACAGTTATCGTGCCGTCAAAGTCGCAGAATACCACCCGTTGCTGATTGTTCGGGATTGAAGATTTTTGCTTGTCATCGGTCATTGTCAGTCGCACCTTTCGAGAACGGGAAAAGTTTACACAATTTATCCTACACTGTCGAGCGATCGAGCGCGACTGCCCAAAACTAATAGTGACGCGCTGTTTGTTGGCAATTTCCCGCAGGATTTTATGCAGATTCTTCGAGAGAATCTTCATCTTCCAGGGAATCTTCATCTTCCAGGGAATCTTCATCATCCAGGGAATCATCCAGGGAATCTTCTACCTCCTGCTTTTGGTTTTTTGTCTTTTGGGGGTTAGACTTAGCCGGCAAACAGATTAAATTATCATCCTCAGTATTAATCAAACCTTTCGATCGCAACTTACCCATCAGGCGCGTCACCGTCACCCGCGTTGAGCCAATTGCGCTGCCAATTTGAGCGTGAGTCAATGTCCAAGGCAGTCGGTAGCCCCGAACCACGTCTGGTTCGCCGTCACCTACGTAAGGTTCGCCGAACTCTTCGATCAACAAAGTGAGAAATCCCAGCAGTCGGTCGATCGTGCGGCGCTGTCCCAAAGTGCTCAGCCAGAGAAGTTTCCGCTGGTGTTGGTAGCGAAACGCATCCAAAATTTCCCTGCGAAAGTGAGGCCAATTATCCAAGTCGTGCCAGTACATCCACACTACGTGAGTTTGATCGGCATGAGCGTAAGCTTGGAGAGTAAACGGAGACTGAGCAACCAGTTCAAAGGGCTGACCGGCGCCAACGAAGCCCAAAAAAGCTTCTTCTGTAGTTTTGTCAGCGGATTTTGACTTCCCCGCAGCAGCGCTAACTTGAGCACTGCCTACGAGCCGCACAGAACCTTTCTGGACTAAATACAGCAGTCCGGGTCTTGCGGGAATCCGCTCGTCTTTGCTAAAAGTCCGGCAGCGGTAGTGTTCCTGGGCCCAGTCGATAATTCGCTGCCAAGTGATAAAAGGTCGATCGATAGTCTCTACAGATGTGGAAGTTGATTGCATAAGTGAGGCTCTGGGATATATTTAAGAGTGAGAAAAACAGCTTCTGCCAGCAGTGCGATACCAAGTGAGACAACCAACCCCCGATCGAGCTTGCACGCTTCTTAACTGTGCTGACTTTTCTTAGTTTTACCGAAATATTTAATGTAGCAAAAAATACATCAAAATGGTATAGTTCAGCAAAAAATTTGTCGTAAATTATTGTATATTTAGCAAAAAAATCGCTAGAAAGCCGATTAATTCGATGTAGCCTCGTCCGGGGGAGCCGATCGACTATCTCTGAGATCAGCAGTTTAACGTACAAGAAAAGTGCAAGCGGTAACAGTCGATCGTTGCTCTTACGGTAGGATGAGCCGATATGGATACAGCAAATATGGAGCAGTGCCCGGAAGTTACAGTGAAGTGTTTCTTGCTTTCCAGGTTCCAAAGGGCGATCGGCCAGCAAGAGGCACTAGGGAAAATTCCATTAAATCTCATAGGTGGCACCATTCTCAAGAACGGGCAAGATGCCCATTCCACAAGAGATGAATTTGTTCTCAAGAACAGGCAAGATGCCTGTTCCACAACAAGTGAATTTGGTTGTGGGGTGGGCATCCTGCCCGCCCAAGATGCCTGTTCCACAAAGAGTGAATTTGATTTTGGGGTGGGCATCCTGCCCGCCCATAAAAAGCTTATTGAGAATGGTGCAATAATTCCGTTAAATCGGAGTAAAGATAGCGCGCGGCTGCTGTACCTGTCTGCGATCGCCCTGAAATTGGCTAAAACTTGGCAGCAGACACCGCAGACAATCGCGGCCGAGTTGGCCGAAACACTCCAACCGCTGTGCTACCCGGATTTCGCAGTTAAAGTCGCGCCGGCGGGAATTATTGAGTTGGAGTTGACTGATGCAGGTTTAGCCGTCTGGTTGCAGCGTTTAGCTCAAACGAACCTCCCAGTTTCAGAATCTAAAATATTATCTTCTGTTGTATGTGCCGATCGACTGTTTCCCATTCAGTACAGCCACGCGCGCTGCTGTTCCCTGCTGCGAATGGCCCACCGCGATCGGATAATTGCGATCGCCCAGCCCGATGTCGCTACAGCGCCGCAAATTTGGTCGCTGGCGAGTCCAAATCCTATCCCTTGGATTGACGAGGGCGATCGACTGCGGTTAGTGCATCCAGCAGAACGCCGTTTAATATCCCAACTGTTAACAGTGCTAGACAATTTATATCCTAATTTTGAGGTAAAAAAACGCGAACAACCTGTCAATTATTTCAAATTAGCCAATAGTTTGAGCGAAGCATTTCAGATTTTTTACAGCCAGTGCCGAATTTGGGGAGAAGTTAAAATAGAACAGCCACAACTCGCCCAAGCTCGATTAGGTTTAATATTAGCAACTCAATCTTTGCTGCGATTTATCCTAGAAAATTTGTTTAACGCTATTGCTCCTTTAGAACTTTGAATTAGTCAGTATAAAAAAGTAAAAAATAACATAAAATTAAGTATTTTACTGTATTTCGGCGCTGGTTTCGGGCAAGTTTAATTTTTGAAATCGCAGTGAGAAATGAGTTATTTTTGCCCGCTTAAACGAATTTCCCACAAATTGCGAAAACCCGTTATATTATGTCCGGTCGATTCCCTCCGCTTCGCTTCGCCCAAAATCATGTAGGGGCGGGTAAACCTGCCAATATCTGCCAATAATTGACAATCTCAAAAACCCGCCCCGGCCGGAATATTATGGTCAATCGATCGGACATGATATTACTCTTTAGGATCGCGAATTAAATAACTTACAATTTTAATTGTTATTGTGGGATGGGCGTCCCGCCCGTCCTTTTTGGACGG
>NZ_JAUBUC010000112.1:0-19600 GCF_036705285.1 Microcoleus sp. B4-C1
CATTCTCACCAAAAACATGAATTTTGTAGGGGTAGTGCCCCCGTGCCTACCCCGCCACAGACGACTGCACAGACATGGGGGCAGCCACGGGGGGCTGCCCCTACAAAAGAATGAAACAGCCCTGCACTCCCCCCTCTCCTTCCCTTCAACTCATGCTCGGTTCGGGAACCCGTACTGACAACTAAGTTGCGATCGCCCCTTTCTAGAGCTAAATTAGCACTCAGGAGTCGAGAGTGCTAATATGTCAGTTGTAAGTAGTCCGCTGTTGCTTTCATCGTGACCCCTGACGACTGACGACAATCTGTAATCTGGAGATTTATTTATGGCAGCAGTATCACTGAGTGTTTCTACCGTTAAACCGTTAGGCGAGCGCGTGTTCGTAAAAGTAAGCGCTAGCGAAGAAAAAACCGCCGGCGGCATCCTTCTGCCCGACACAGCTAAGGAAAAGCCCCAAGTAGGCGAAGTCGCGGCCGTGGGCCCCGGCAAGCGCAATGACGATGGCACCCGCATTGAAATGGAAGTCAAAGTCGGCGACAAAGTTCTCTACTCGAAGTACGCCGGCACCGATATCAAACTCGGCACAGACGAATACGTCTTGCTTGCAGAAAAAGACATTCTGGCGATCGTTAACTAATTAATCATTAGTCATCAGTCCTTAGTCCTTAGTCATCAGTCATTAGTTTAAAGCGAACGCCGCCAAACAACTAATGACACGGGACAAATGACTAAAATCCATCATCCCCAATCCAAAATCTCAAACCCTCTCATCCCCAAAAACTATGGCTAAGCGTATCATCTACAACGAAAATGCACGTCGCGCCCTCGAACGCGGTATGGACATTTTGGCCGAAGCAGTGGCCGTAACCCTCGGCCCCAAAGGCCGTAACGTGGTTCTCGAAAAGAAATTCGGAGCTCCTCAGATCGTCAATGACGGTGTTACCATCGCCAAAGAAATCGAACTAGAAGACCACGTAGAAAATACAGGCGTTGCCCTGATCCGTCAAGCCGCTTCCAAAACCAACGACGCAGCAGGCGACGGTACAACAACTGCTACCGTTTTGGCTCACGCCATGGTCAAAGAAGGTCTGCGTAACGTAGCAGCCGGCGCAAATGCGATCGCCCTCAAGCGCGGTGTTGACAAAGCAACCACGTTTTTGGTAGAAAAAATTGCCGAACACGCCAAACAAGTAGAAGATTCCAAAGCCATCGCTCAAGTCGGCTCCATCTCTGCTGGTAACGACGATGAAGTCGGTCAAATGATTGCCAACGCAATGGACAAGGTGGGCAAAGAAGGCGTGATTTCCCTGGAAGAAGGGAAGTCTATGACCACCGAATTGGAAATCACCGAAGGGATGCGCTTTGACAAAGGCTACATTTCTCCCTACTTCGTCACCGACACCGAACGGATGGAAGCGATTCTCGAAGAACCGTTCATCTTGCTGACAGACAAGAAAATTGCTCTGGTACAAGATTTAGTACCCGTGCTCGAACAAGTAGCTCGTTCCGGCCGCCCGCTGTTGATCATTGCAGAAGACATTGAGAAAGAAGCTTTAGCTACCCTCGTTGTCAACAAACTGCGCGGTGTGTTGAACGTGACTGCTGTTAAAGCACCCGGTTTTGGCGATCGACGCA
Source organism: Microcoleus sp. B4-C1 (assembly GCF_036705285.1). Classification (NCBI taxonomy): domain Bacteria; kingdom Bacillati; phylum Cyanobacteriota; class Cyanophyceae; order Oscillatoriales; family Microcoleaceae; genus Microcoleus; species Microcoleus sp. B4-C1. The sequence goes on from NZ_JAUBUC010000112.1 coordinate 1,633, forward strand.
AAGCCATGTTAGAAGATATCGCCGTATTGACCGGCGGTCAACTAATCACCGAAGACGCCGGTTTGAAACTGGAAAATACCAAGCTTGACATGATCGGCAAAGCTCGCCGCATCACCATCACCAAAGACAGCACCACAATTGTTGCCGAAGGTAACGAAGCTGCAGTTAAGTCCCGCTGCGAACAAATTCGCCGTCAAATGGACGAAACCGAGTCTTCCTACGACAAAGAGAAGCTGCAAGAACGTTTGGCCAAATTGGCTGGCGGCGTCGCAGTCATCAAAGTTGGCGCGGCTACCGAAACAGAAATGAAGGATCGCAAACTGCGTCTTGAAGATGCGATCAACGCAACCAAAGCTGCTGTCGAAGAAGGAATTGTTCCTGGCGGCGGTACAACTTTGGCTCACCTGACTCCTCAATTGGAAGAGTGGGCTAACAGCAGCCTGAAGGGCGAAGAATTGACCGGTGCTTTGATTGTGGCACGGGCTCTGGCTGCTCCTCTGAAGCGGATTGCTGAAAATGCTGGTTTGAACGGCGCTGTGATTGCTGAGCGCGTCAAAGAAAAGCCGTTCAACGTTGGTTTCAACGCAGCGACAAATGAGTTTGTCGATATGTTTGAAGCTGGTATCGTTGACCCCGCGAAGGTGACTCGTTCTGCTCTACAAAATGCCGCATCTATTGCTGGTATGGTGCTGACAACCGAGTGTATCGTCGTTGACAAGCCTGAACCGAAGGATGGCGCTGCTGCAGGCGCTGGCGGCGGCATGGGCGGCGGCGACTTCGATTACTAAGTCGATAGTCGATAGTTTGATGGGGCGGGCTTTAGGGCCCGCCCTGTTATTTTGGTAACGGTTTTTAGCATAGGCATAACTTTAACTCTGAAGCGAAATTAACTAAACGCTCAATCCATAAGGCCCCCGTGCCTCTGTACTCAAACGCGAGGTTATAACGAAAAACCTAATCCTGCGTTACCAGTTAATTTTTTACAACTTCAGGAGATTAAAGATGCCTAAAACACCCGTTGCGCTGTATCGACAGGGGAATGCTAGTTCACCTAGAATGGATAATGTCAGACCCAATAAAGATATTACCGTTTATGAACAGCAAGATGAATTATGGGTTATGCCTACTTTAGAAGAAGGAAGGTTGTCAGGAGGAATGTCTCGGTCAGAAGGAATATCAACCTTTGAGAGGCCAGGCTCAGGAAAAAATTGGTATAAATTAGACCTCGGCACTGACATTCCACCAGAACTGGAATTAGTGAATGATCGTCCAGGTCATTGGTTATTCCAGCCCAGTAGACCGATGACTCTAGAAAAATACAAAGAGGCACTTCACCTCATAGGCACCTTGTTCCATAAACTAGAATAAGTTAGTCTGAGGTTGGGTTTAAGTAGAGAAACCCAACCTACTAATATAATTCATAGTATGTTTGATTACTTGTTTCTTCTATCTATCAAATAACCTGAAATCTTAAAAAATAGTATTTTGGGGATTTTTAATTAACTTTGGACGAGTGACTATTTATTTTTAGGAAGGTAACTAATATGAACTTATCATTTAAAGATTTCAGGTTTATTATAGAAGCGATTGAACACCAAATCAATGCCTATCAAGAACGTTTGCAAGTAATTGAAGAGATAGAAGAAGATGAAGATGAGGCTGCCGATCTAGGGAACGATATTAAATTTTTAGAACTTCTACTCGCAGACATGAAGGCAAGTTTAGATCGTAATACTTCAGTCAAGCATTTAAGTTCTGATGAGGTTTTTTCGCCCGCTCGAAATGATAATTCTTCCGAATATGCAAAAGAATTATCATTTCAAGAAATAATGAAATTAACGCTTAATTTGTCACTTAGCGAGCGACTATTCCTAGTAGAGGCGATTACCGCATCTGTGCGTCAGGAAGTCACAATAAGTAAATAATCAGCCAATTACAGGATTTCCAGAAGTTTGTTTTGATGATATACTGAGAATGACTGATTAATCGTAAAGTGAGCAGAGGTCAGGCCAATGTCAGCCACTATCACAATTAGCCCCAGCGAAATTCGGCAGATATTTCAGCCACGCACGTCCAGCGCTTCAAAGTTTTGGGAACTGGCTCAAAAAGCAAACAATTTAGCTGTAAAAATTGAAGACCGTTGGGAAAAAATTCCTGCTGAAACGCAAGAATTACTTAAAGTTTTTGCCTATGCTTTCATTGAACCCCCTCAAGGAATTAAAGACAGGTTGCTTAAATTTGTGGGGCTTTTTTCTTTGGCTATCGCTTTACCTTGGATGGTACTTAAAGGTGAACTCGATAGTTTTGTAGCTTATATTAACGCCTTTAATAGACTTATTAATGCGATTTTGAGTGGAGTAGAACGGGAAGATATGGCTTATCAAAAAGCACTATCCGAAGCTCTGGAGGAAACTTTGGCAGGGTGGGAAACTAGCGAGGCAATGACGGCGGAGGAGGCGTGTGAACGGATCAGAGCAATTTCAAATCAAGCTCTCGAATAACTTTGAGAGAAGTCAGCAAAAACTGATCCGCGATAGATATCGTAAAAATCAGGCAGGATTAGTAAAATTTGTCGAATTACTCCAAAAATTCCTCAGAATTTTGAGCGTTGACCCCCGTCCCCGTCCACCGTTGGGACATTTAGAACCTTGGCCTCAAGGCTCTAGCCGTGATGGATTAGAATTCTGGAAGCTGGAGTTTAAAATGCCTCAGCTTCGCGGAGCCGCTGAACAAGGGCGACTTATATATTTGTTAGATATTAGAAAAAAAGAAGTTGTGTTGCTGTGGATTTACACGCACGCAGAATTCGAGAAACGACCACCCGATAAGAATCTAAAGCATTTATTGATCGAAATTATGGATAATTATGAAGTTTCAGATGAAAGTAAAAATTTAGACGACAGTGGAGACGGTGAAACTGGAGAGGACAAAATTGGAGAAAATAAATCAAATGACAGTCAAGGTGCATAATCAAAATGTGGCTTTTATTACCTTTGAATAACCAGGCACAACATTTATGAAACTTTACCATACTCCCATTTCCGCCAACTCCCGCCGCGTGTGGATCGCCCTTTTAGAAAAAAACCTCGATTTTGAGTTAATAGAAATCCACTTGGACGGCGATCACTTGCAGTCTGAATTTGTGGCAATGAATCCTTTTCACCGCATCCCTGTTTTGGTCGATGATGACTTCACTGTCGTCGAGTCTCTAGCAATTCTTGACTATCTAGAAACGAAGTATCCCGAACCGGCAATGCTGCCAAAAGAACCGAAAGATTTGGCAGTTGTGAAGATGGTAGAATTGGTCACGGTTAACGAACTTCTACCGGGACTTTACCCCCTCAGCAGTGAAAAAATGGGATGGGGAACTCCCCAAGCGCAGGAAATCGCAAAGGCTAAGGAAAAAGTCGATACTGTGTTGAAATTCTTTGAAGGTTTGTTGGACGATCGCCCTTTTTTCGCTAGCAACAGTCTGACGTTTGCCGAGTGCGTTGCCGGCACCGTCGTGCCCTTGCTATCTTGGGTTGGTGTGTCCCTAGACGGCTATCCTAAAATTCAAGCTTGGTGCGATCGACTGCTTGCCCGCCCCTCATGGCAGCACACTCAATTCACCGAGGCAGATTTGGCGGCTTTTGCATCTCGGAGACAAAAGTTTCTCGCACAATCTCAAGCCTGATGAACCCATCAATTGTCAAGCGAGCGCTCTTTTTCCTAGCTGTCTTTACCTGCATCCAAATTCCCATCGCAGCAATGGGGCAGCCCGCCGCCCGATCGAACTACGAAGCAATTAACGCTAAACAGTTCGTTGCCGAGCGCAAAATTACCGTCTCCAACCCCAAAGATATCGCAGCAAAACTCTGACTCGCGACAGAAATCAGTTATTCCTGGGTAAGTCATCGAAGCAATCTGGGTTCCGCGTTGTTCGCTTGCTGCGCGACAATCTTAAAACTATTTTCGGTGTCGATCGCTCTTTTAGTCAAAAAGAGCGATCGAACTCACAAGTTTACTTGCACATGATCAAATTTCCAGCAGAGATGAATCCCGCCGCAGGGGCTGAAATCTCAACCCAATTGCGGTCTTCTCCATTCTTATCTCTCACTAACTGGAAATTCGGCACAAGCGTTACTTGACCGTTAGCCGGTACACCACCTTTAACCGCAGCAGTCCTTGAAGGTTCAGTGCGGATAGCTAGACCCCTCGGCGCTACGCGAGGTTCTACTTGGCGGCACAGACTTACTGGGCCCGTTGCGGGTGCGGGTGCTGGTGCGGGTGCTGGTGCGGGTGCGGGTGCGGGTGCTGGTGCGGGTGCGGGTGCTGGTGCGGGTGCGGGTGCTGGTGCTGGTGCGGGTGCGGGTGCCGGTGTAGGTGCGGGTGCTGGTGCTGGTGCGGGTGCGGGTGCCGGTGTAGGTGCGGGTGCTGGTGCCGGTGCTGGTGCCGGTGCCGGTGCCGGTGTAGGTGCCGGTGTAGGTGCGGGCGCTGGTGCTGGTGCGGGTGCTGGCGCTGGTGCGGGTGCGGGTGCTGGTGCGGGCGCTGGTGCAGGTGCGGGTGCTGGCGCTGGTGCTGGTGCGGGTGCTGGTGCCGGTGCAGGAGTTTGACTAATTGTGCACGAACCTAAATTACTTTCGTCGTTGGGATATCCGCTAGCTACATACCCTGTGACGGGAGCGGTAATTTGAATCCAGAGGCGACCGTCGGAGGCTTTAACAGAAGTAGCGCCTTGGGACAGCGTTACCTGAGTGTTAAGTCCTACGCCGCCAACTCTAGGGGATTTTGGGTCTGGGCTCTGGCGAACGGTCAAACCTTCTTTGGGAGTGACTTTGCGACAAAGGTTGCCAGCCTGGGCTATTTGAAAGGTGGCGCTATCTTCAAAGGAAATATTTTCAGCATCTTGACTGACAGTCGATGTTGATGGGGCGGCAACAACGATCGCATTCGCTTGCAAACTTCCGGTTGCGATCGCGATCGCGCCCAGCAATGCAGCGGGTTTATTCCAGCAATTCAAGTTTTTCATCCGTTCAAATCCTCACTTAACCACAATCATTATCTTAATTGCAGGTCAATATAGCAAAAAAATCGATTTGTCTTCCACAAAAAAGCTTTATGTAACTTTTTTTTACCGCAAGTCAAGTTTAATTTATATAATTTAATGTTTGGTGAGTTGAGCGAAGACACATAAAGCTGCTACGCCTATAAATTGCTCATTATGCCACAGTGGGGGAGGGGGAGAAGGTGGAAGTGTCCGAGTCTGGGAATGGCAGAGGGGAAAAGTAAACAGCGCCAATCGCTAGCATTGACCCGATGGCGGGCGTCAACTTGATAAAATCTTCCAAAACGGAAACTTATCGGCTTGAGGCACAGTTGTGTTTTTGTGGCTAAAGCCGCCCCGCCATCAGCGACAGTTGCTGTAGCTGTTTGCAAACGGTTTTGTTCCTGTGGAGACAACCAGCACAAAACCTCCGAACAAAAGCAGCCCGCTCAAATCAGAAACCAAATATTTGCACCAATTCTGATTTAATTATATTGCTATAGCAACCGCGCTCGATATTTATGAGGTTTTCAATTGCTGAAACTAATTCGGTAGATTCCTGCGGAATGGGAGCCTATTAATGATAGGAAAAATCTTTTGTTGGGAGGGCTATCGGGATGATCGCACGCACCAGGAGAGGAAAATCCAAACTAATATCCTTCCTTCTTCCTTATTTCCCAAATAACTAAAGCCTTCTGTCTTCCAGATTTAAAGCTTTCTTCCTTCTGCTATATAATGACCAAAGCGTTAAATATTTTTGCAGTGACGATAACTACTAACAAAAAAGACGGCAAATCCTCTAACTATCCCTTTGACGGTCTATCATTAGACGATCGCAATCCCGACTTCATTAAGCTTCTGTTGCCAATCTGGGAATGGCTGTACCGCTACTATTTTCGCGTACAAAGCGACGGTTGGCACAACGTCCCCGCGAGCGGAAAAATGCTCGTTGTCGGTTCTCACAACGGGGGAATCGCCGCTCCCGATATGTTTATGTTCCTATACGAATGGTTCCGCAGGTACGGAACCGAACGCTTGGCCTACGGATTGATGCACCCCAGGATTTGGGAAGTTTCTCCTGATATTGCTAGCATGGCGGTTCAGTGTGGTGCCCTCAAGGCACATCCGAAAATGGCGATCGCAGCTTTGCGAAAAAATGCCCCAGTTCTCGTCTATCCGGGCGGCGCCCAAGATGTTTTTCGTCCCCACCACTTGCGCGATCGAATCTACTTTGCGGGACGCAAGGGATTTATCAAATTAGCATTGCGAGAAGAAGTGCCAATTTTACCAATTATATCGCATGGTGCTCACGATACTTTGATAGTTTTGGCAGATTTGTACGAACAAGCAAAGCAATTGCATGAATTGGGAATGCCGTGGCTATTTGGCATCGATCCGGTGGTATTGCCGGTGTATTTGGGATTGCCTTGGGGATTGAGTATTGGGCCTTTGCCAAACCTACCTTTACCTGTGCAAATTCGGACTCGCGTGTGCGAACCGATTGTATTTGAGAGGTATGGTTCGGAGGCGGCGCGCGATCGCGATTATGTTGATGCTTGTTTCGAGCGAGTTACCGCCCAAATGCAAGGGGAATTAGATTGTTTGGCTGGGAATTGAGAATTGCACAACTCTATATTAGTCTAGGCGGCAGAAACCGATTTTTTTTACAACAATATAGCGTGAAGCGCGAGGGCTATGGGTAAAAAAAATGGTTTCTTGACTCCTGTGGGTAAGTCGTGACTACCAACATTTTTTGCCATCAATCTAATGATTTATTTCAAAAACAGAAATTTGGGGTGCAAAGTCTGATTTTATCCATCTTAATTACGTGAAATACCCGAAAATCGCAGTCGCACAAGTCACGCTTTTATAATTTAGGTTCAAGCAGACATAATATCAGCTTAAATAAATGCAGGTGAATAGATTTCATCTGCGTTTATCTCCTTTCATCGGCGGTGAAAAAAGAGAACTGGCAAAACTAAGGAATGAGAATTAAATAACTTCCACTCTTGAAAGTGGGACGGGCGGGACGCCCATCCCACAATAACAATTAAAATTGTAAGTTATTTAATTCGCGATCCTAACCTGATTCTGTATAAACTCTCGATCTTAATTCTGCCTTCTGCCGAACGGTGACTAATTGCCCGATCGCCTTAAGCGCAATACTGGGATGAAAAAGTACAGCCGGCGACTCAATCATGTGTAGAACTTCCAAAAATGCTTGACAAACTTTAGCATCTAGGACCAGCACTTTTAACACCAGATCCATGTAATCAATTGTCAGCCGCGTAGCGAGGTTTAGTTTGGCACCTTCACTTCCCGGATAGCGGGAATCCTGACTGATGGCAAATGTCCAAGGAATTGTATGTAATTTTGCTAACTTTTGTTGAAATTGTCGAGAGAAACCTTTTAAATTGCCTTGCAGATAGCGAGGCCGCTGCTTTTGGAGGCATTCATCTAGCATCTGAGCATCCAGTGCAGCAACCGTCATTCCGTGTCCGTATATCGGGTTAAAAGCGCAAACTGCATGACCGATAATTATTAAGTTTTCAGGATAACGACGGAGGCGCTCGTAGTGGCGCAAACGGTTTTCTGTACCTCGATAACTATAAACATGTGTTATTGCTTCTGCGTCTTTAATTGCATCATAAATTGTCGGGGTTGGCAAAGTGCGGGCAAATTCTAGAAAACCTGCTTCGTCTGCGGGAGGATAATCGCGATCGCCCCCGATGAGAAGCGCCAGCCAGCGATTGCCTTCGATCGGGAAAATTGCACCGCCACGGGTGCGAAATGGCGGTGCGGTTGACACAAATACTGGCGCAGTGTCTGACAATTTACCGCTGCCTTCATAGATGCGGCTGGCATAGCCGACAAAAGCATTGATAACGGTTTCTTGCGGAGGTTCATAGCCCAAACTTTTCAACCATTGAGGTGTTTTGGAAACTTTGCCCCCAGCATCGACTACTAAATCTGCATACAAATTCTCTTCATGAATGTTAGCTGGGTTGTGGCGATCGCGAAAACGCACCGACACGCCACCAACCTCCGCGCGCGAGGCATTCGCTAGCAACCCCGTTACTGTGCCTCCTTCGAGGAAATGCACATTCGTATTTTCAGCCAACCGGCGGCGAATTTGCCAATCCAGTAAATCCCGACTGAACATAATTAAATCATTTAGATCCGGGCTGGATTGCGGGGCCCAACCTGCCGGACTAAACCACCCGCTCAACCTCGGATTTAACCTAGGAGCACCAGCAGCTACCAGTTCGTTTTCCAAGCCGGGAAAAAACTCTTCTAGGATGATTTTCCCCCGATTTAAAAGTATGTGAAGGTGACGGGATTGAGGAATCCCGGGGCGAGGTGCGGGTTGTTCAGGAAAAAAATCTCGTTCAACAATACTTACTCGATCGAAGTGTTTTGCTAATACTCTAGAGGCCAACAGTCCTGCTAAACTGCCGCCAATAATAATTGCATGACTTTCTCGCTGCACGATCGAATTCCTTGAAAGCTAATTTGCTATGGCATTGGTTGATGAATTGTGAACAATTTGTCTGGGCTTCTGTGCCGACTCTTAATATCGATCGACCAAAGATTTTCCTGTGCGATAGTTTTAATCAGACTTACCATTACTACTATCTATCTCGGAGGCGCCACAGCGCACCTTACTCATAACTGAGAACTAACAACTTCACAACTGCCAATTTACATACCACAAATAGCCCTAAAGTGACAGCCTGCCGCAGACATATTTCTACACTTCCAACTGTAGGGGGATGCTTTAGCTCGACAATAAGGCGATGCTTGCCATTGGGGGCATGAGTCTAAAACTATACATTGGTTAACTTGCGCCAATGAGCGCGCGCACCCACTCCTTAACGAGGAATATACTATGTATCAAAATTTGCCAATAAATCCACAACTGTATAAGATCGGGTTCTGGCTGGCCCAAGTGCCAGTAGAGCAGACTACTACAACAAACAGAGTAGAAGACGCAGCACTCCTCTATTCCGGGCCGCAATTTTTTATCGCCTTGATAGCTGGAGTCGTACTCGCCTGCGCTTTCCAACTCTTGCTAACAAATTTATCAGTAGCAGCCGGCCTTTCGTACATTGGACAATCCCACGACGACGACCACCACTCGGATAGCAGCAGCCCCCCAGTCCGCCACATCGGCCGAAAGGTAGGTACTTGGACGCTGATTACCGTCACCATCGCCCTATTCTTTGCTTGCTTGCTAGCAGTTAAGCTGAGCTTGATTAGCAGTCCCGGTTTAGGTGCGATCGTCGGTTTAGTCGTGTGGGCTACCTATTTCTCAATGCTTGTTTGGGTGAGTTCCACCACCGTCGGTTCCTTGATCGGTTCCGTCGTCAACACCGCCACATCAGGTTTTCAAGCGATTGTCGGCACTGCAGCCTCGGCTATCGGCGCTAAAGCAGCCAGCAACCAAGTAGTCGCCACAGCCAAAGCAGCAGCAGCAGCAGTGGGCCATGAACTCGGTAGCGCGATCGACCCCACAAGCTTGCGCGAAAATGTCGAAGACTATATCCAAAGCCTCAAACCGCCTGAATTAGACATCAAAGGGATGCGTAGCGAGTTTGAAAAATTGCTTAATGATCCGCAACTAAAAACTATTGCAGCCGAAAATTTGCCGAATCTCGATCGGCAAACTCTCGTAGATTTAGTAAGTTCGCGATCGGACTTATCAAAACGCGACGTAAACCGCATTGTAGACCAACTTCAAGATGCTTGGAAACAAGTAGGAAAACAAGGGCAGCAATCAGACGGCATCGCCCAATTAGTAGACTATCTCAAATCTGCAAAATCGGGAGATTTGGTCTCAGATACATTGGCAAGTAGGGTAGAAAAAGCCCTCAGCAATCTTGGCGGTGGTCAAAATTCGGGACAAAGCCCGACCATGATGAACCAAGCAACGACAATGGCAGTCAATGCTTTAATGGGAATAGTATTGGGTCGCACGGATATGTCCGACTTCGATGTGGAAAAAGTAGTTGGTCAGCTCAAAGAAGCTAAAGACAAAGTTACCCAGCAAACTGATAAAATTACCGCTCAAGTCAAAGGCGAACCCGTAACTTACAGCCCAATTCGTGCCGACGTAGAAAACTACCTACTCAACACTTATTCGTGGCAGATGAACCCCCAAGCCATCGAGCGCGAATTTCGGGACGTTCTCTACGATCCTACAGCAGACCCCGGAACTGTGCGGCGCGAATTAGAAAAACTAAAACAGTCTAATTTTGCCGAAATCTTGGCTAGTCGAGGTGTTTTTACCCAAGACAAAATTAAAGAAATTTCCCAGGAATTAGAAGCAATTAGACAGCGCGTTTTACAAACCGTGATCTTTGCAGAGGAGCAAGAAAAAGCTCGCGATTTGCAGTGGCGGTTGGAAACTTATTTGAAGCTGACGCCGAAAGAGGAACTGACAGCAGCAGGTATCGGGAGCGATTTCAAAAAAATCTTAGAGGATTCCGACGCTAGTTACGAACAGTTGCGCGATCGACTTTCTCCTTACACCCGCGACAGTTTTGTGCAAATTCTCCGAGGTCGCGAAAATTTCGGATTCCAGGAAGTAGAACAGATTGTTCAAGAGTTGGAAAGGACGCGAGATGTAGTTTTAGCAGATGCTAAAGGTTTGCAAGAAGCAGCGCAAGCCCGACTAGACAACCAGTGGCAAAGAGTACAAGAATACTTGAAGTCTACGGGCAAAGAAGAACTCAATCCCGAAGGCATCAAGCGCGATTTGAAAACGCTGCTGGACAACCCGGAAGCGGGAATGTGGGCGCTCAGAGCTAGAGCTTCTAAGTTCGATCGCCAAACTTTGGTAAAATTGCTATCTCAGCGGAAAGACCTCAGCGAAGACCAAGTAAATCAGCTTCTCGACAGCGCCGAAGAAAATTGGCACAGCGCGGTACATACGCCGCAAAAGTTGGCAGAAAAAGCTAAGGATCAGTACGACCAAACCACCACCGCCCTTGCAGATTACCTTCGCAATACTGGCAAATCAGAACTCAATCCTGAAGGGATTCAGCGGGATTTGACAAAACTGCTGGAAAATCCAAAAGAAGGAGCTTTGGCGCTGCGTGGCCGCCTGTCTCAAGTCGATCGCGATACTTTGGTAAAACTGCTTTCTCAGAGACAAGATTTGAGCGAGGAACAAGTCAATCAAATTATCGACCAAGTGCAGGAAACCCTTGGCTCGATTGTGAAAGCGCCCCGCCGTTTGGCAAAACGGGTGCAAAGCCAAGTGCACGATTTTCAGAGTGTTTTAGAAGATTATTTGCGTAATACGGGCAAGGATGAATTAAATCCCGAATCCATCAAGCGCGACTTGCAACTGCTGCTGCATGACCCGAAAGTCGGTGCATACAGTTTGGGCGAGCGCTTGTCACACATCGATCGAGCTACAATTGTTTCTCTGCTGTCTCAGCGGCCGGATATTTCTGAAGCAGAAGCCAATCGCATTGTCGATGGCATTTTGTCGGTGCGCGATGAGTTCGCACTGCAAATTCAGAAAATACAGGAGGGTATTCAGTCGGTAATTGACGGGGTTCTCGGAAAAATTCGGGATTACCTCAATTCGCTCGATCGCCCTGAACTAAATTACGAAGGCATTACGCGGGACGTGCGGAAGTTATTTGACGATCCGCAAGCCGGATTTGATGCTTTGCGCGATCGGCTGGGTCATTTCAACCGCGATACTTTAGTAGCATTAATGAGCTCTCGCGATGACATTTCCGAAGCAGATGCCAACCGCTTGATCGACCAAATTGAAAGAAGCCGCAACACCGTCTTGCAAAGAGCAGAACGCTTGCAGCAAGAGGCGCAGCTTCGCCTCGAAAGCATCAAAGTGCAAGCCGAAAAACAAGCCGAAGAAACCCGGAAAGCAGCAGAAGTTGCCTCTTGGTGGCTATTTTTCACCGCTCTTACTTCGGCCGCAGCAGCAGCCGGCGCCGGTGCTTTAGCCGTCATCCGATAAAAAAGACTCAAGTTGCGATCGGATTGCATATAGTGCCTGATGTGAGTTTCTACTGACATCAGGCACTAATGTTAGTAAATGATTTGATCGGGGATTGGGAACGGGTTTGTATTAATTTGTTAGTACGGTTGAATAATGTTATGGTAAACCAGTTCATACCCGTTTTTTGAGGCTGGTGCCAACGGTGAATCTATACATTTTAATTAGCAGTTTTGATGAATTTAAAATAGAAAAGTGAAAAGCCGATTTTATTGATTGTCGTATATTTTATTTGCAGATGTAATAAATAAAAAGTAGCCGGATCTTCATTGCCTCTGCTATCACAATTTTTGAACGGGGTTCAGGCTTGCAGGCTGGATTTGCTTTGAGGCAGATTCTACAACTGTTGCAAGGATTACTGAAGAATGACAAAAATCAAAACATTTATTGGAGTGAAAACCTTTTGGCAAAGCAAACTTCGCGGGCCAGTTCCCTCTCTCCTCAATATTTTTTAGGTACAATAATAGAGAGGGTTCTCCACCCAGCACGCCTGTTCTCCCAACCGCCCACCTCCCTGGCTGCGTCAGTATCAAACGCGAATTGTTTTGAGTTCGATCGCCCGTTTATGTTGAAGATGCCGATCGTCAGGTTTTGACTTGTAGGTCATAGGTTGTGAATAATATGGAACTAAAGCTCTGAAAATACTACACTGGCTGTGGGGGGCAACATACCGGATACCTTGGGAATACCAAGGGCTTTGCTTTCGTCAGCCCAGAAAAGTCCAAACACGCAGGCCCTGCGATCGCCAATGTTAAACAACCTACGTCTCAAACCTCTCCTGGCTAGTTGCCTATTAGCACCGTGAGGAGGGCGACGCCATGCAACTCCGAAAAAAAACACTATTAATCATCGGTGCAGCGCTGATCAGCCTGATTGTGGTTCTCTATGCCACTGCATCAACTATTTTGCTGCATGATTTTCACAACCTGGAGGCACAGTACGTCCGCCAGGATGTCGCACGGGCTTTGGACGCATTAGATGATGACTTGTCGAATTTAGACACCAGCGCCCAAGATTACGCCGAGTGGGACGATACTTACTCTTTCGTCGAAACACGGAACGAAAATTTTGTCAAGTCAAATTTCGTCGATTCGACATTTATTTACTTGAGACTAAACTTCTTGGTGCTGCTTGACTCCAACGGTAAGACGATCTTCAGCAAAGGTTTCGACCTTAAATCCCAAACCGAAATCCCGATTCGCGAAAGCTTAAAACAGCACTTGACCGAGGCACTAATAGACTCATCGACAGTCGAGGGCGATCGCCCCGTCGCCAAAACAGGCGTCCTCACCCTGCCAGAAGCCAGACTGCTGATTGCCGCCAAGCCCATCTTGAACAGCAACTCCCAAGGCCCGTCGCGGGGGACGCTGATCTTGGGACGCTACCTAGACAGCAGCGAAATCGGTTTGCTTTCAGAACTGACTCACCTGTCAGTGGATTTTAGATTGCCGAGTTTAGATTTTAAAGTGGGAGCCGCGAACTACTCCGGGCACAGCGCCAAGGCGATGGCTCGATCGAGGCAGGAGTTGGAAAATGTCAAACTCAAAATTTCCAACCTCAAATCAGCAGAAATTTTAGTCGAGCCACTCAGCGACACCTTAGTCGCAGGATACGCCCTGATTCGCGACATCCACGGCAACCTAGCGCTGCTGCTGCGAGTAGAGACCGATCGCATCATTTACAGTCAAGGTCAGGCTACCTTGGAGCTGTTTACCTTATCAATACTGGCAGTAGGTTTAATATTTAGCGCCATCACCCTGCTGTTGCTAGAAAAATTAGTTTTGGCGAGATTGGCTTCCTTGAGCACCAGCGTCAGCAACATCGCAGCCAACGGCGACCCAAGCTTAAGAGTTCATATGACCGGAGCAGATGAGCTCGCAAGCTTGGCCGACGGCATCAACCGAATGCTAGAAGCATTGGGCAATTCTCAAGTCGAACGTAATGAAAGCGAAGACCGCTATCGGTTGATGGCCGAAAACTCAACCGACATGATCACCAGACACGACCCCAAAGGCGTGTTTGTTTACGTCTCGCCCGCCAGCCGGGCTTTGCTGGGATACGAACCTTCGGAACTCATCGGCCGCGTCCCCAAGGATTATTTTCACCCCGACGATTTAGAAACCATTGCCAAAGCTCACTGGAAAGTCCTGGCCCTCCCAGTTACTTACACCGTCAGCTACCGCATCCGCCGCAAAGACGGCAAATACATTTGGTTTGAAACCACCGGCCGCACGATCAGTGATCCCAAAACCGGCGAAGTCCAAGAAATTATCGGCATTTCCCGCGACATCAGCGTGCGGAAGCAAACAGAACAAGAACTGCGAGAAAGCGAAGCTGCAATCAAAGCTTTGTACCAAGTGACTTCTGCTCCCCGTACAGACCCGCTCAACCACCTCTCTACCTTTGATTTGCGCCTCCAAGAACTGCTGGCAATGGGATGTCGGCATTTAGGCCTGTCGGTGGGAATTTTGTCCTGCATTCAAGGCGACAACTATCAAATAATGGCTGTTGAGTGTCCCGACGGGTCGATCGTCAAAGACCAAATCTACGATCTGGAAAAAACTTTCTGCGTCGCTACGTCAATGGCAAAAGAACCGATTTACTTTGAGTCGGTGCGATTTTCGGGTTTTTCGTTCAACACGGACGATCGAGCTTTCCCCATCGAAGCTTACATGGGCATTCCCGTCACGGTGGCAGGTGAAGTTTACGGCACTCTGTGCTTCTTTTCTCCGACTCCTGTAACAGAACCGTTCCGAGCTGTAGACAGAGAGTTGGTGAAACTGATGGCTCAGTGGGTGGGAAGCGAACTCGAACGCCAGCAAACAGACGTAGATTTGGCAAAAGCTCGCGATCAAGCACTGGCGGCTACTAGAGCCAAAAGCGAATTTTTAGCAACCATGAGCCACGAAATTCGCACTCCGATGAATGGAGTCATCGGCATGACTGGTTTGCTGCTGGATACGGGCTTAACTCGCGAACAGCGCGATTTTGTAGAAACTATCCGCAGCAGTGGCGATGCCTTGCTGACTCTGATCAACGATATTCTAGATTTCTCGAAAATTGAGTCGGGCAAATTGGACTTGGAGGAACATCCGTTTGACCTCCGCACTTGCATTGAGGAATCTCTAGACTTGGTAGCTGCTAAGGCGGCAGAAAAAAAACTGGAAGTGGGTTACTTGATCGATCGTACAGTACCCGCAACGGCGATCGGCGATAGCACCCGCTTGAGGCAAATTTTAATCAACTTGCTCAGTAATGCGGTTAAGTTTACCGACGCTGGAGAAGTGGTGGTTTCGGTGACTGCCAAAAAGATTTCAGTGCCGGCGGCTAATGCTAAAGAACCGCCATTAATTGCTGGCGAACCGGTAGCAATTAACCCAGCATACGAAATACATTTTGCGGTCAAAGATACCGGTATTGGCATTCCGAGCGATCGCATGGATCGGCTATTTAAATCTTTCAGCCAGGTGGATTCTTCAACGAGCCGGCAGTACGGCGGTACCGGATTGGGTTTGGCAATTAGCAAGCGTTTGGCCGAAATGATGGGCGGCCGGATGTGGGTGGAAAGTATGGGTAGTGTTGCGGGCAATCCTCCTGCCCATTTTAGATCGTCGGCAGTTATTGATTTGGGATGGGCAGAATCTTGCGAAATTGCCGAAAAATATGGGTATGCCAAATCTGTACTCAGCAACAAGCCGATCGCCCAAAATACGAAATCTGTTGGCTCTACTTTTTATTTTAGTACGATCGTTTCTGGCTGCAAGAATTCCTTACCACTTAACTTGAGCAATTCTCAACCTGAATTAGCTGGGAAGCGAGTCTTAATTGTCGATGACAATGCTACCAACCGCAGAATTTTGACTCTCCAAGCTCAGTCTTGGGGAATGGTGGCTAGGGCTTCAGCTTCGGCTCGTTTGGCTTTAGATTGGCTGGCTGCTAAAGAGATGTTTGACTTGGCAGTTTTGGATATGCAAATGCCGGAAATGGACGGGTTGGCTTTAGCGGCGCAAATTCGCCGGTATCCTGATTGCGAAAAGTTGCCGTTAGTGATGCTAACTTCGATCGGCAGGCAAGAAATTAACCCCCCTTCTATGGAGATGGATTTTGCTGCTTTTTTGAATAAACCCATCAAACAATCTCAGCTTTACAATGTTTTAATTAATATTTTTGGAGAACAGACAACGGAATTTAAAGGGCAGCGCACTAGCGGGTCTTTCTTGCAAACCATACCCGTGTTGGCAGAGAACTTACCCCTGCGGATTCTGTTGGCTGACGATCATTTGGTGAATCAGAAGGTGGCTTTGCAAATTTTACAGCGGATGGGGTATCGCGCGGATGTGGCGGGAAACGGTATCGAAGTGCTCGAAGCTTTGCGCCGCCAGCCTTACGATGTGGTGCTGATGGATGTGCAAATGCCGGAAATGGACGGACTGGAAACTACCCGCCACATCCGCGAGCAATTTTCAGCAGATTTAACTTTAGAAAATCTCACGGGAGAATCAGAACTTTCCGCAACTGATGAGCAATCTAATAATCGAAAATCGAAAATTGAAAATCCAAAATCGACAGAGGAATCTAACAATCGAAAATCGAAAATCGAAAATCGAAAATTGACTGAGGATGAATCTAACAATCGAAAATCGAAAATCGAAAATCGAAAATCGACAAGGCCTTGGATTGTGGCGATGACGGCAAATGCGATGCAGGGCGATCGCGAAGAGTGTATGGCTGCGGGGATGGACGACTATTTGAGCAAGCCGATCGCAATTGAGCAGTTGGTGCGAGCTTTGCTCGCTTGTAAATCTCGATCGAACTCCGCATTCGATCGTCTGCAGCCGATTGTTTGTTTGGATGCCCCGGCGGAACACATCGAAGGAACGAGTGAATTAGAAGTGCGATCGAATGTGGCTGTTGCGGGAAATCCACAACTGACAATTTCCAATTCGCCGGCAGTCGTCGATTGGGGTGCATCAAATCTCGATCGGGCTTTGTCACAGAGCCACGATTCCCTGAGTCCCAAGATTATAGAGGGATTGCGAGAAGTGGAAGCTTTGGACGAGGCGATCGAGATTTACCTCGAAACAGCTCCCGAACTGCTGCGAGGCATCTCTATGGCTCTGTGCAACGCCGATCCGCTGGCTTTGCGGCGATCGGCTCACTCTTTAAAGTCGATTAGCGGTACTCTCGGTGCTTTTCGCTTGTATGAGCTGTGCGAGGAACTCGAAATCATGGGCCGCATGGGAACGAATGCTAACCAGCCTTTACCCGATCCGGCCAGCGCGCTTTTAGAAGAGGTTGAGGCGGAGTATCAAAGAGTTGAAACGGCCTTAAAAATAGAAATGCAGTCTGTTGATTGTTAGCTGTTATATGCTGTCCGATTGATTTCTCATAAATTCAAGTCCGCTCCGGGTAAGGCTGTCCATCTGAAGCAACACTAGACAATCGAAAGTTATCTCACTCACCCCAATGAGGGGACTGTTAACTATTAAGGGACATCCAAGAAATAAACTCTTCCAGTCCCCGGAGAGGTAAACATCCGATAGTCAAACTCGTGACCTTGACTTACAGCATATTCCATTTATATGTGGTACACATAATCTGATGGCCCGTGTAAGGTGCGGATACACCCGTCAATCTGTAAGTTATATCCAATATCTCGTAGCGACGCACCCGGAGGATTAACAGCACACAATTAAGGTTTCTACTGTACTTCATAAACCACCGAATATGCTGTATCAAACTGGGGTTAAGCTCACAACTCTGGAAATGGCTGAAGTTGAAACTCAGATTCAGCGTCTTTCCCAACCGGTTGGGGATACCCTCCCCAATCTCGGTAAGGAATGAGAATTAAATAACTTCCACTCTTGAAAGTGGGATGGGCGTCCCGCCCGTCCAAAAAGGACGGGCGG
>NZ_JAUBUC010000203.1:0-1946 GCF_036705285.1 Microcoleus sp. B4-C1
TTTTTAGCTGGCATTTTTGTATAAATTGACTAAACTAATTTTTTATTATACCCTATTTAAAGGCACAACAGCTTAGTATTCTATAAAATTTGCTTCGGTTTCGATCGCCAATTTGTAAGTAGAGGAGTCTGTTCTATGATTCGATCGCACAGATGGCAAGCTATCATCGGTTTACTGGTAGCCCTGGGGATAATCATCGGGAATTTAGTGTTTCCCGGTATGAATGTAGCACCGGCATTTGCTCAAGCCAAATTTACGGATGTTAACAACCATTGGGCGCAAGCTTGCATTGAGGAGTTAGCACAGAAAAAAATTATCAGTGGCTATTACGAAGACGGCACTTTTCGCCCGAATCGCCCCGTCAGCCGCGCTGAGTTTGCGGCCATGGTTCGCATGGCTTTTCCAGATGCCCAAACCGTCCGATCTCCGATCAGCTTTGCAGATATTCCCACAAATTACTGGGGTTTTAAAGCAATTCGAGAAGCTTATCAGACGGGTTTTATGTCTGGATACAGTGGCAGTATCTTTAACCCCACTTTGAATATTACCCGCTGGCAGGCTTTGGTAGCTTTAAGCAGCGGCTTGAAATATACATCTACGGGGCCTGCGGCTGAGATTTTGGATGCGACTTTTGAAGATGCGCGGGATATTCCCGAACAGGCCAGAAGTGCGATCGCCGCCGCCACAGAAAAACAACTTGTAGTCAATTATCCGGCTGTTAAACAGCTAGAACCTACTCGGAATGCTACTCGCGCCGAAGTAGCAAGTTTTTTCTGTCAGGCGATCGCCAAACCCGGCCAAACTGCCTTAATTCCTTCGGAATATATCGCCCAAGTTCCGCCGAATATCGGCCCGCCGAGAACAACAGAAACCTCGGAAGCGGGGAAAGTTCGGGCGGAAGTTTCTTTCGTAAAAGAAGCAGAAAATGCTAAAGACCTCCGCATCAGAATTATCCGCGACGGTAAAACTTTATTAGAAGAACCAGTGCTGATTCCGACTCGCTCTCTAGTAGATAATCCCGACAAAAGAGCCAGCGAAGAAATATCAGAAGGACGTTTTTTATCGCTACGAATCCGTGATTTGGACGGCGACAAGGAACCGGAAGTGTTGGCAGATTTAGTGTCAATCAAAAGTGGCGCCCGCTGCTGCAATTATTCGTTTATTTACCGCTACGACTCGGCAGCTAACAAATACAGTCATATCAAGCATTTCTGGGGCAATGTGAGTTACGAAATTGTCGATTTTGGCAAAAATGATATCCCAGAGTTTAAGAGTCAGGACGGCAGATTTTCCGAGGCTTTTACAAATTACGCTGATTCTCGCTTTCCGCTGCAAATTTGGCAGTATCGCCAAGGTAAAATGCAAGATGTTACCAAGCAGTATCCGGTGGAAGTATACACGAATTCTGCTGAGCTTTGGCTGGAATCTAACAAGCGTCTGAGTGAAGATGGGGAGGTGAAGGGGGTTTTGGCGGCCTTCATGGCGAACAAGTATGTCATGGGCCAGGAGGCGGAAGGTTGGCAGTTGTTGGACAGGGTTTATCAAGGACGCGATCGCACTCAATTCTTCGGGAAGTTGCGGGAGTTTTTGGTGAGTACGGGCTATGCTAGTAAGTAGATTTGGAGGTTTTTAACCGCAGATTAAAGCGGATTAAGGCGGATTAACGCTGATAAAATCTGTAGGGGCGGGTTTTACGAATAATATCTAATTCCTACTAACAATATTACTAAACCCGCCCCATACAACAGATAACCCAAGTCAACTATTCATCAAATTTACCGTCACATATTAATTTGTTTAAATAAAGTAAATTACTACTCACATCTTGCCCCATTCTCCAGAACAGGCAAGATGCGTGTTCCACAAAGAGCATTGGTCACAAGTTAAGCCTGTATGCCAGTTGTCAAGGGGATTTGAGAAGATGTGTCAAAGAAAAATTGGTTTTT
>NZ_JAUBUC010000204.1:0-1940 GCF_036705285.1 Microcoleus sp. B4-C1
ACCAATTTTTCTTTGACACATCTTCTCAAATCCCCTTGACAACTGGCATACAGGCTTAACTTGTGACCAATGCTCTTGAAGTCAGGAGCGAGCCTGTTGGTGTACAGGGCAGTCGCCTTTACGATGGAGCATTGCCGGGCACGACACAAGCCAGTTGGTGCAGTTCGGCATTGGTGGCGAATGCCCGACGCGAGCGCGCGCCCGCTATCCTTTTTGCAAGCGAAGCAGCCTGCTGATGTCGATGATGGCGAGGGAATCGTTCGTCCGATAGCCAGCAAGAGCGTGATCGCCTTGACACCTAGGATTACCGCATTCATGAGGGTGCATTGTTTTTGTTTCTGCGCGTAAAAGTCAGGTTTGTACGGACAAAACCATTGCTTGCTACGGAGAGAGAACAGCCAAAACCAGCCTCAACAGGTCAAGACACGAACAACACAAAAAAGCAGTAATTTGGCATAAAATTGCAGGCATTTGCAGGATATTTTCAGGTAAATGCAGGTAAAGTGCACCCCCTGCAAATACCTGCAAACGCCTGACTTTATACTGCAAATGCCTGACTTTATACTGCAAATGCCTGACTTTAGCTGACGCAACAATTAACTATTTTTTAGCCCTTTTAACAAAATCCGAATTGACTTAATAGTCAAGTTCCGGCATCGGAATTGAATTAAAAATCAAGTTGAGCAAGTGTGAGAAAAGTGGCAGGCAGCTAAAATTTATGAAGCGATTTTGTAGCATAGCAGCCGTTATGCCAGCACTCAACTTGAGGCTGGGCTGTCTGGGTTTTGCGCTCCGTTGAGGCTGAAAACGAGTGTAAGGCTGACCTCGATAATAAGGCAAAATGTTGTTGTCAGACAAAGCTTGACAGTCGGGTTCAATTTTGTTGTCTGGCTAACTCTGACAATCTATCGGGTAAAATGTTAGAGTCTGGCAGAGCTTGACAGTCGGGTAAAAATTTACCCCCTGACCACGAGAACCCTTGGTTTTTTAGGGAGTGACGGCGATAGCCGGATGCACTGCAAGGTTTGCTAGATTGAGAATCCACAATTCTTGTGCGGGAAAGCCAAATTTAGCTGCATCAAGATTGGGAATGCTGCCTGACGAACTCTACTGATAAACCCAGGGCGTATCCCACTTGCTCTGCATTCAATCCCATTCCCAACAGCCGAGGAATTATCAAAAAGTGCTTGTTGGGTTCTAGAGGCTCGTTCTGCACCTGTCAGCAGCAAATTGCCCTCGGTGTCCCACCACCGCAGCCATAGCATTGTCTGGTTTTGCTAGCTGTCCTGCACCAGTCCTACACAGTTCCCTAAAGTTGTAGGAACCTGAGTTCGAGAGATTATGCAAGATCCGACTTTTCCGACTTTACGATCCGACTTTTCCGACTTACAAAGGCGGGGGAGAGGAAGTATTATAGAGATCAGATGCCGTTTCACAACCTGTGGAAGCAATTAATAGACTTTCATAGCTTTTGAACGATACAGTTATAATCAGGGTTTCACGCTACACAAGGGACTTCTACTTAATTACTACCATATTGTTCAGAGCGTGTATGATCGCACGTCGAGCGTGCAATTACGGCTATTTTTTAGCTCGTGATTTACAGAATAGTGCGTACATCATTGTTAGATCAGTAAATCCCCTATGGACGAATGATAGAAGGATGTATAAATTATCTCAAGAACTATTTGCTCTCGAAGTGAATGTAAATTGGGGCATTTCTTCTCAAGCTTTTTCTACGTTACTCACGTCCAAACAACGAAATGTTGAATTTTTACCTTCCATGACGTTTCCTTTACACAAATTTTATTGATTTCCCTTGACAAGCATCTATCCAAAGAATTATCTTAAGTATGTCGAGAGATATAGCAATCCTAAATCATTATCAAGACTATGATACAATTATATGCAATACTTGATTGTGACCATAAAAAAATGAA
>NZ_JAUBUC010000113.1:0-19193 GCF_036705285.1 Microcoleus sp. B4-C1
GTTCGGCAAGTTTCATCGGATACAGGTTTTTTATTTTTCCACGGATGAATCCGGGGGCTTGTATCCTGGATGCTTTCAGTGAGTATCATAATGTCGATAAAAATTGCTTGCGGTTGCTCAAAGAGCAGCCGAACCCAACCTTCAGCGCCGTCGGCGACCTATATCGCAGTACAATGAATTTCTGCCAGCAAGTTTTTCAGCAAATACCGAAAAACTATCTTCATCCTCCCCAATCAAAACTTTTGCTGCTGAATCCGCCGCTGGCGATCGCCCGGAACCCCGCAAGCTACGAGAATTTGCGCTTGCCAGCGGTATTTCATCTCCCTTAGCAGGGGACATTTCCAAAGGGTTTTCTTCCTCCCCAGGATACAGAATTGGCAGTGTGACAAAAAAAGTCGAACCCACTCCGGGTGAACTTGTGATTTCAATACTTCCCCCCAGAAATTCCGCCAGTTTTTTGCACAGAGACAATCCCAATCCCGTGCCTTTGACGCCATTCTGCAAGGGGTTTTCGAGTTGGACAAATTCTTCAAAAATCCGCCTTTGGTCGGCTGGAGGAATTCCTATGCCCGTATCTGCTACTGAAAAAGTAACTGTTCCCTCCTCTCCTATTTCCGCAGCAACTCTAACTTCACCTGCTGCGGTAAATTTGAGGGCATTAGAAATCAGATTTCGCAAAATCTGAGAAACTTTTCCCTCGTCGGTTGTGAGGATTGGAAGTTCGAGAGGATCTTCAAAAATTATAGAAACGGCAGAGTTTTGGGGAAGCAGGGGGCGCATCATTCCTCGCAGGGCGCTGAACAAATCTTCGACTTCAAAATCAGCCAAGCGAACAGTTAGTTTTCCGGCTTCCACTTTGGCTAAATCTAACGAGTCGTTGACAAGTTCTGCGAGAGACTCGGCGGATTTGTAAATGTAATTTACTTGCTTGTCCTGTTCGTCTGAAAGTTCTCCGTCGAGGCGATTTAACAATATTTCCGAAAGGCTCATAATTGCCGTTAGCGGAGTGCGAAACTCGTGGCTCATATTGGAGAGAAAGCTGGTTTTGAGTTCGCTGGCGCGCCGGAGAGATTCGGCTTTGTCGTTCAATTCAGCGTAAAGTGCTAGGACTCCGCGATTGGTATCTTCTAGCTGTTGATTTAATTGTACGAGTTCTTCTTGACGCTGGCGGAGTTCGTCTAAAGTGCGTAGTAATTCTTGATTTTGCTGCTGAATTTCGGCATAGGGATCTTCGGGAATTTGGCGCGCTAGTTTGTCAACTAATTGATTTAGTTCGATCGCACTCAGCGCCGGCATATTTTTGGAAAACTGTTTAATTAATTGTACAGCCGTTCCGCGATCGGGCCGAGAGTCGATTTTCACTTCGTCCATCAACCGTTTCGCTGCTGCTAAACCGAGTCCCGCGCCGGTTTGCGATCGAAAATTGGGGCTTAACACAGCCGCTAAATCAGCAATTCCCGGCCCCGTGTCGGAAATCCGAGTCCGAAAAATTTGGGGCGATTCCCCTTCCACAATGAATTCTACTTTGCCACCGCCTGCATATTTGAAAGCATTGCGGGCAATTTCGGAAACTGCTGTGGCGATGCGGGTTTGTACTTGGGAATCGAATCCCAGCCCTTTAGCAATTTGGCGAGCTCTTTGGCGTACTTGTACGATGTCTTGTTCAAAGCGGACTTCCGTCGTCAGGATTGGATAACTCACGCTGCTTTTCACCAAAACCTCCGAGAAACCTCTGGCTTCAGACATGGGGAGGGATAAGAGTGGTTGTTGAGGGGGTTCGATGCCCCCTCAACAGCCAAATCAATAGCTATAGTTGTAACCATCTTTTTTATGGATTGGTGTGCAGTATTTGTGACTAATGCCCGTAACTCTTCCCGTGACCGTAGCGATATCGAAACTACCAGTTGCCCGACAAAGAACCCGCCCAACGTAAAAGCCGATTTTCTTTCCAGAGGTAACGGTTGCTTTAACGAGCTCGCCTGTTTGAAAACCTTTGTGAATCTGGACTCTTGTACGGTGACGAATTGGAAAACCAAATTTATTAGTACCGCACATTTGGCGAGTCCCATGCCCTGCTGATTTAATCAACAACGGCTGCAAGGTCAAAACTTCTAATGTCGGAGTGTCACCAACACAGGCGGCATCAAGCCAATGGGTTTTGGGAAGCCCTAACCGAGTCCGATTGAACTTTGTTTTGCCTCCAGATCCGGTACTGACAGGTAAACCCGTTGTTCTCAAGGCATTGAATAAAGCCCATCGGGTAGCGTTAACCACTGCTGCATCTTTTAAGGGTACTTTACTCTGTGCCAATACCCTCTTTAAAATGTCAACTTTACCAGAGAGGAAATCTTTAATGTCTTGATTACCTTTCCGCTGATTGCACGGATGGCAAGCCACAGCCAGGTTAGAAACCCTATCAGAGCCACCTTTAGAGCGTGGGTGGATATGCTCGACCTCTAGCTTTGTATCTTTTGCACCACAGTAAACGCACTGACGATTGAACTTATTGAGCAAATACTCTTTGACCTCGTAACCCTGTAGTTCTCCCTGCTGATATTCGACACCACTAATCTCAGGATTCTGCATCAATTGTAAGTCAAATCTGACCAATTCCTGAACCAGTGAACCTACGGGAGCATAGCGAGAAATACGGTTAACCCAGGTCAATATCGTATCTACTCGATGTTGCAAGCTGGGCGCTAACCAACCTTCATGACGAGTGCGATTTAGAAATCGGGCTTTACGATACCGGGTTTTACGGTTACGTCGCGCTCTCCGTAATTGACGGCGTGACAATAAAGCATCTTTGATGGCTGAGCCTCTATGAGTCAACTCTGCTGCCCAAATCAGCTTGTCATTTTTAAGTAAAGCAATGCCCGTTACTTTGCTGCCAGGATCTAATTTTAAAGTTAGAGATTGTGGAGTATCTTGAACTTCCTTTGTGATAATGATGGTGAACGGGTATCGGCGAAAGACAGTAGCCTTTCTTGCTTTAAGTAATGACCGTGCCATCCCTGGCGTACAGGGTGTTAGCGGTTTGCGATGGGTATCTAAAACTAGGATTTGGTTAGACATTATTGCGTCTCTTCTGATTTCTCGTAACGTTAGCTTCGCCAAAGTTTTCAAGGCTTGTTAGGTTAATTGCACTTCCTTAACCCCGCTAAAGATGTTTAACAATCAACGATAGTGGCAACAAACTAGCTACGCATTTGTCGGTATCGTGACCTTGAAAACGTAGACTTGTGGTTAAGTCTTAGGCTGGTCAGGTTCGGGATTGCTTGCTTGGGCTCGTTAGAGCCGAACAGTTTGCAATCCCCTAGCTTTAGCTATGGGGTTCCTGACCTTGGCTACTATAACTGTCATGTCATCGCGAGTGCGTTTGAAGTCCCGGTAGAGCACGGCTGCGATTAAAGCAGGATGTCTGGAGGCTAAGCCCGGGTAGCGGTTTAAATTCCACTGCGCCGCCAAACCGTCGGAGTGCATGATGAGTAGGGACTGCTGCGACCAAGGATAGACAAATTCTGCTACTTTTCGCATCATATGTCCAACTGTGCCGTTGTAGGAAACCATGCTACGGCTTTGGTTATCTGTGACAACTACACCGCTGATGTTGCCAATTCCGGCAAAACAAACTGTTTGTTGGGTACGATCGATTTGGGCGATCGCCGCAGCCGCTCCTCTGGTATTTTTTAAAGCAGCGTGCGCCTTCTCTAAAATTGCTTTTGGGCCGAGTTTGGCGTTTTCTTGAAATACGCGCACTGCTTCCTGAGAGGCTTCCTGGGCCAAATCCCCGTAGCCGAGCCCGTCTGCAACTAAAATCAGGTTTTTGTCAAGGTGATTTTCCGCCGCCCAGGAATCGCCACAAATTTGCTCTCCTACTTTCGGCAAGTGGATGACCCCAAATTCCAAGTAATTGCTGTTTTGGGATGCTTCCCGGCTATTTTGGGTCGGTTCCAGCCGCGCTAATAAGGCTGTCCCCAGTTTGGGTACAGAATGAATATCAAAAAAAGTAGAGAGGCGTTTAATTGCCCCCAGTCCAGTTCCAGGGCTTCCCGCTGTAGAAAAACCGTCCCGCATACACAGCGCGACATTTGCCATTCCGTTGCCCCGGTCTAGCGCTACTATTTCAATGCTATATCCTGCCGCTGTTTTGAATGTTCGCAGCAAAAGTTCTCCTTCGCGGGCGTGCTTGACCAGGTTTTTTGCTGCTTCCGTGGTAACAATTGCCACTTTACCGCGATCGGTCTCGTTAAATTCGACTTCGGCCGCCAGGGCGACTGCGATTCGCCGCGCTTCTCCGACTTGACTTTCTTCTGTTACGGGCAGGGCTACGGCATCTATCATTATTTTGTAGTTCTCATCTTAAGCTGGCGCGCATTTAAAAAGTCATTAGTCATTAGTCATTAGTCATTAGTCATTAGTCATTAGTTCTTAGTTTAGTTAGCCATCGCGCGATCGACCTCAGAAACCGGGTTTCTACTGAGATTTCTCGTTACCCAACCCAAAACTCATAGAAACCCGGTTTCTCATTAGTCATTTGTAGCGCGCGATCGACCTCAGAAACCGGGTTTCTACTGAGATTTCTCGTTACCCAACCCAAAACTCATAGAAACCGGGTTTCTCATTAGTCATTTGTAGCGCGCGCGACCCCACTCTCTCCCAATCTCCCACTCTCCTTACTCCTTACCGCCAGCGGACGATCGCAATTTTAGTCCCCTTACCCGCTTTGGAAACAATCTCAAATTCGTGCATCAACCGCTTGGAACCACTGAGCCCCAAACCCAAACCGTGATTAGAAGTATAACCGTCAGTCATTGCCAATTCGATGTCTGGAATTCCCGGCCCCTTGTCTTCAAATATCAGCTTCAGCCCTTTGCGGTTGCCTAATTGGAGCGTTTCGAGAGTTACAGTTCCCCCTTTGCCGTACTCTACAGTATTGCGGGCGAGTTCGCTGGCTGCGGTAACGATTTTCGTTTGGTCTAATAAACCGAACCCCATTGCTACAGCCCAAGTTCGCACTTGCTGTCGGACGTGGACTATATCGGATGACGATCGGATTTCTAGTGTCTCACGTTTTGACATGGCGGCTACTGTACCAAAATAGAACTTCTCCCCAAAATATAGGACTTACACTCATCAACTTAGTTTCTCTTAATAGGACTTACGCACTTACTACGATTTTCTCTCAAAAGAGAACATAGTGCAGGAATCTCAAACCCTTGATTTAACCCCCTTGAGTGCGTAAGCCCTCTCCTCAGAAATTTTCAGTTTGTCAACAAGGTATCTACAAACAAACAAGGTTTCTTGACTGCCTGTGCCTCAGTTATGGGACAATTAAGCGACTGCTTACGCTTGCTCGTCTACAGCCCAACCCAAGGATTTTCGCAACAAAATCATGCCCTTTTCAACGCTTAAAGCTGTGCGAACTCCTGTCAGGGAAAGCCCCAACTCAACGAGCGTGATCGCAACCGCTGGCTGCATCCCGACCACAACTGTCTCCGCATCTAAAATTCGCGACATACTAGCGATATTGTTGATAATGCGACCGATAAAAGAATCCACAATTTCGAGGGAAGAAATCTCTATTAACACACCTTTGACACCTGTTTTGACGATGCGGTTCGTCAGGTCGTCTTGCAGGGCCATTGCTAAGCGATCGTGCATATCTACTTGAATTGTTACTAGCAAAAATTCTCCCATTTGAAGGATTGGTATTCGTTCCACAAATTCACCTACTTGTTAACATTTACTTGACTTCTCATGTCAGAGCGCAATATTTTTATGTTTCCTCTTTAATATTTTTTATAGTTAAACCTTGGCGCTGCAACGCGACTTTAAAAGCATCTGCTAAAGTCGCTTTTGTGAGAATATCCTGCAAGTCAACTCCCAAGTGAACTATGGTTTGAGCTATTTGCGGGCGAATGCCACTGATGATGCACTCAGTACCCATTAAACGGGCGGCGGCGACAGTTTTTAATAAATGTTGAGCAACTAAAGTGTCAACAGTCGGCACGCCTGTAATGTCTAAAATCGCAAATTCGGAGCCGGTTTCCATGATTTCCTGCAACAGAGTTTCCATGACTATTTGAGTGCGGGCACTGTCGAGAGTCCCGATCATGGGTAAAGCGAGAATGCCTTGCCAAAGTTTGACTACGGGTGTTGACAATTCGAGCATTTCTTGCTGCTGCCGTTCGATGACTTCTTCGCGAGCTTTGAGAAAAATTTCTGTCACCCAAAGGCCAAGCTGGTCTAATAAACTGGTGGAAAGCCAAAGTTGTTCGACAAGTGCGTCGCGGTTTTGTGTGAGTTCATGACAAAGCCGATCGAACAATGGCTTTTTGAAGCATAAAATGAAACTCGCTATCTCTGAGGGAGTAAAGCCTCTCTGAACGCGCGATCGCGAAACTTCTGCTAGCAACACCCGCATATTTTCCCATTCGGGTGTCTGGATGTCGCTAAAGTTACCGTGCCCGACTGCAATGTGGAGCAATTGCAGGAACTCTTGACACTCGGAGCGCAATTCTTTGGCTCTCATCAAGTCGTCCCGCCGCAGCCCGGTATTTTGCAGTTCTTTGAGCCAGTCTGCTAGTAACTCTGCTTTGTGTCTTTGTAGGATTTCCGCGATCGTGTTATTGCTTGTGAGTTCCATTAAAATTATCTCCTGCTTAGCAATTGGGATGAAGTTGTACGAGCGATTCCCTACGGGATAGCTTCGCCGCGCGTACTTTAGTGTTTTTTGATGGAGCAACTTCTGAGTTTAGCTCACTGTTTGCTGTTTGCGATCGAGGGTTAAGTACCTAATTGTAAAATGCGTTTGACGATCGCACTGGTAGAACTCGGAACTTCTATTTCGATCAAGGAAATCTTGCCACCTCCGGCGATAACCGCCGGTGCTTCCGGCAGAGTTTCGACTTGATAGTCGCCTCCTTTAACGTATATATCAGGCTTCAGGATATTTATCAGTTTAGTTGCTGTAATCTCGGAAAAAATTACTACGGCGTCTACTGGTTTGAGAGCGGCTAACACTTCGGCTCGCTGATTTTCCGGTACGATCGGGCGGGGCGGCAATCCCGGCTGCTGCGGTTTGATAGCTTGCACGCTGGCGTCACTATTCAAGCCCACCACGAGCGATCGCCCCAAATTTTTTGCCGCCTGCAAATAGCGGACGTGACCGCAGTGCAGGATATCGAAGCACCCGTTAGTAAACACGATCGGACGCCACTTGTCCGGATCGGATGCGATCGATCTTTCAAGTTCTTTCAACGTATAAACATCAGAAATCATTGCAGTCATTACCACCCAATTTGAACAGCGCTCAAAATTATCCTACCAAAAAATGTGATTCCTTGCACTTTCGTTATTTAAAAATATATCCTTCAATTTTTCCACTAATTAATAGTTGCCTTTGAGCAAACATTAATTAGCAAGTGGTAACTTTTTAGCCAGAAAATATAACTAAAGATTACCGAGGCTCAAGCAGATTTTCAAAATATAATTTATAGGTAAAAAACAGCTAATATTTTATAGGTAACTGCCATATCCTGCTGTTGGTAATTGGAGGTAAAAAAGGTTGGTAAACAATTATTTATTCCCGCCCTCTCTTATATCAATTACTATAAGACAAGGGATGAGAGTTCCACCGCATCGGGCAGGCGATCGGGGAGTGAGAGCCCTAGGGGGTGAAACCCAACGAAACGCGCTCCTCCTGTGTCTATAATTTCTGACACCGCCGCGCGAGCGAAAGCTAGTTAAAAGCACCGAACCCAAGCGTGCAGAGCTCATCTTTACGCTGGATTCGTCAGACTATAGAAGAAGCCAGCAGTTGCTTGCTGCAGTGTCTGGGCGCAATCTTGACCAAGCTTTACAGCCAACCCAGAAGCGCACAGCCTCCTGTGTCCAACTGTATATAGCTGTGCAGAAACTCGACCTTTGGGTCGCAACCGCAGCCTGTGAAAACCCAGAGGAAAGTCGAGTTCGGTATCCGAAGCAGCTATTTTGGTGGAAAATAGCTAAACTCGTTCAACAAAATCCACTCAACTACCCCCTTGAATCTAACGGTGTAGAATTATCTAACACGAATTATGAAAGCAAGTAATAGCCGTCAATTTTCTTCAGTAGCTGCTCGAACTCTCAAAGTAGTCGGGATTATCTTAATTCTGTCTGCTTTGCTTGACTGCATTGTTCTGTCGCTGCCGGGAGAAACTTCAGACCTTCTCAATCGAGGCTGGCAGTTGACTGCTGCAACTCAGATAGTTGACAAGGGCATTATTCCTTTGATCGGTATCGCCCTCCTGATGACTGGCTTTTGGGTGGACAGCAGCAGTGGAGTCTCTATTGAGCGACGCAACGTTTGGCTGGACTTGCGATTCTGGGCGCTGTTGATTTCCAGCTTGTTAGGTCTAGTTTACCTATCTCTGGTTCCCGTTCACCTCAACAATACTCGTTTGGAACTCAAGGATGCTCTGGCTCAAGTCGATCAAGAAGCCGGACAAGCGGAAGGTCAACTTGAGGCACAACTTAAAAGCCCTCAATTTAAAGCTCAGGTAGAACAGCTCAAAAGCCAGCGTCGCAGCCAGATAGGAGCGCTGCTGGAAGACGACGGGAAGCTGCAAGAAGCACTCAAGAGTCCAGAGGTTCCCAAGGAATTGAAAGCTGTGCTTGAGCAGTCGAAAAATGACCCGAAAGCCCTCGACAAGTTCCTGGAACAGCAAGCTCAATCACTTCCCACTCAAGCTCGCAACGAGATTCGCACCCGCAAGCAACAAAAAGAGAAAGAGTTAAGAACTCGATCGAGAAATTCGAGTTTGCAGACGGGAATCAACAGTTTGTTGTTAGCGATCGGCTACATTACTGTTGGTTGGACGGGATTGAGAAGTATGGGAATTCTGCGGTTCGGCCGCCGGAAAAATTGACCAGCGCTGGCAGGGATCGCGCTGGTCGAGACATCCCTGAGAAATAGTTTGTTTACCCAATAGTTTGCCCTTACTGAAAGCTGGGAATGTTCTCAATTTATATTCTGACTTACAACGAAGAGATTGATATCGCCGCTTGCATTGAATCGGCACTGCTTTGTGACGATATCATTGTAGTTGATTCTTTCAGCACCGATCGCACCCTTGAGATTGTTCAGAACTATGCCGTGCAAACAGTGCAGCACCGCTTTGAAACTCACGGACGCCAGCGGACTTGGATGCTCCAAGAAGTCCCGTGCAAGTACGAATGGGTTTACATCCTCGAAGCTGACGAGCGGATGACGCCTGCACTGTTTGCTGAATGCTTAAAGGCGATCGAAACTCAAGAATATATCGGCTATTACGTAGCTGAAAAAGTAATATTTATGGAGCGCTGGATTCGCCGCAGCACTCAATATCCCCGTTATCAAATGCGTCTCTTTCGCAAAGACCGAGTGTGGTTTACGGACTACGGTCACACTGAACGGGAAGTCTGCAACGGGCCTACTCACTTTTTGAAGGAAACTTACCCTCACTATACTTGCAGCAAAGGTCTTTCCCGCTGGATTGAAAAGCACAACCGCTACTCGACTGACGAGGCGGCTGAAACTCTCCGCCAATTAGAAGCGGGTCAAGTAAATTGGTGGGGTTTATTGTTTGGCGCGTCGGAGGTGGAAAGGCGCCGCGCTTTGAAAGATTTTTCTTTGCGCTTGCCTTTGCGGCCTGTGGTGCGGTTTTTCTATATGTATATTTTACTCGGCGGATTTCTTGACGGCCAAGCGGGATTGGCTTGGTGCACGCTGCAAGCTTTTTATGAATATCTAATTTTGCTGAAAGTTTGGGAAATGAAGCATCTACCACTGCCAGCTTTAGAGGTAGCGACAGAACAATCTCTTTCAGAAGTAGTAACAGTTGAGCAGTCAAAAGTTTCTTATAATCTTGGCGCTTCCGATACTCGAAATTAAAACTTGGTAAGAGGTACGCTCGCCTAGCGGTAGTATTTGGAACTTATACCCTCGCGGTTCCCCGCCGATCGGACTCGATGGGTAGCCTAAGTATTTAGAAGAGTTATTATATCCTTTCCCTGTGCATCGAAATTATTCATCTCTCTCTTCTCTTCCTCTGTGATCTCTGCGTACTCTGCGGTTAAATCATTCCGATGCAACCGGAATTAATATTAAACTCCTTAAATCAGAAGAAAGCGAATCCGTTGCAGAACTTCCTTTTTTCGCAACAAAAAAACAGAAAAAACCCGGTTTGTCTAAGAAACCGGGTTTCTAAATACCCTCAAAGTTTTAGGTTTAATAAAGTTTTGATGTTTAACTCAAAACTCTCATGACTCACAACTTAAAACTGTTGAGATTTTGCTGTTGTTTTTGCCCGATCGAGCTTTAAGATCAACACCCCCAAAGGTGGCAAACACAAGTCGATCGAATAAGCACTGTTGTGGAACCACCACTCCTCAGTCCACTTGCCCCCCAAATTCCCCATATTGCTACCGCCGTATTCCCGCGCGTCGCTGTTAAACAACTCCGTATAGAAACCAGGTTCCGGCACTCCTACGCGATAGTGAGAGTGGGGCTGGGGCGTAAAATTGCACACCGTCACCACAAACTCGTCGCCATCCTTCTCTCGGCGCACAAATGCCACGACACTGTGTCGATTGTCGCTGCAATCAATCCACTCAAACCCATCCTCAGCAAAATCTTGACTGTAAAGTGCCGTTTCGCTGCGGTACAAATTGTTCAAATCTTTAAAAAACAGCTTCAACTTTTGATGAGGCTCGAATTGCAGCAACTGCCACTGCAAATCCCCCCAAACGTTCCACTCGTGCCACTGGCCGAACTCCATCCCCATAAAAATCGTTTTCTTTCCGGGATGAGTAAACATAAAAGTAAACAAACACCGCACGTTTGCAAACTTTTGCCATTCGTCTCCTGGCATTTTCCCGATGATGTGGGCTTTGCCGTGCACTACTTCATCGTGGGACAAAGCCAGCATGAAATTCTCGCTGTGGTTGTACCACATACTGAAAGTTATGTTGTTCTGGTGGAACTGGCGGAACCACGGGTCCATGTGGTAATAGTCGAGCATATCGTGCATCCAACCCATGTTCCACTTCAGGTTGAAACCCAAACCGCCTACATAGGTCGGCCAAGATACCATCGGCCAAGAGGTAGATTCTTCGGCGATCGACAGCGCACCTGGGAAATAGCTAAAAATGACGTGATTCGCCTGACGCAGAAAATCTGCAGCCTCGATATTTTCCCGGCCCCCGTACTGGTTGGTCAGCCATTCTCCCGGTTCGCGGCAGTAATCCAAATAAAGCATCGAGGCTACGGCATCTACGCGAATCCCGTCGATGTGGTACTTGTCAAACCAGAACAGAGCGTTTGATACTAGGAAATTCCGCACTTCGTTGCGGCCGTAGTTAAATACTAGGGTTCCCCACTCTTTGTGTTCGCCCTTGCGGGAGTCGGCGTGTTCGTACAAGTGAGTTCCATCAAAGAAAGCCAAGCCGTGGCCGTCTTTGGGGAAATGTCCCGGTACCCAGTCCACCAGTACGCCAATGCCGTTGGCGTGGCACTGGTCAACAAAATACATGAAATCTTCAGGTGTGCCGTAGCGGGAAGTTGGGGCGAAATAGCCGGTGACTTGATAGCCCCAAGAACCGTCGAAAGGATGTTCGGCGATGGGCAGCATTTCGATGTGAGTGAATCCCAAATCTTTGACGTAGGGTATCAGCCGATCGGCTAATTCCCGGTAAGTCAGAAAGCGCGCCCCGGGATTGAGTTCCGAAACCTGCACGGGGGGTTCTACTTCCCCATTTGGTAGCAGGGCGGGTTCGTCAGTAGCGGCGTGCAGCCAAGAACCGATGTGGCATTCGTAAACCGAAATCGGCTGCGTCAGTGGGTCTGTGTGCCGCCGCTTTTCGATCCAAGCGCTGTCGTGCCAAGTGTAGGTGTCTAAGTCGGTGACAATTGATGCTGTTTTCGGCCGCACTTCTTGCTGGAAACCGTAAGGATCGGACTTTTCGTAGGGATGTCCGTCTTGGTTTTTCACTTCGTATTTGTAGGAAGTTCCTACAGATAGTCCCGGAATAAATAATTCCCAGATGCCGTTTTGCGATTTCCGCATTTGATGTTTGCGGCCGTCCCAATAGTTGAAATCTCCTAAAACAGAGACGTTGCGGGCATTCGGAGCCCAAACGGCAAAATATACTCCTGTGATGCCGCCTACTTCGGTGAGGTGCGCCCCGAGTTTTTCATAAATGCGGTGGTGATTGCCTTCTGAGAATAGGTGCTGGTCGAATTCTGTGAGTTTGGGCGATCGAAAGGCGTAGGGATCGTAGATGAAGCGCTCGTGTTCCCCTTCTTTGACCCGCAATTGATAGTTTGCTAGTTCTGGGGTGTCGATCGTACATTCAAAAAAGTGAGGGTGATGCTCTGATTTCATCGGGTATTCGGCCCTGGCCTCCGGCAAAACTACGGATACCGCATCCGCATTCGGCAGATAAGCTCGGACGACCCAGACTTTTTTGCCATTTTCTTCGATCGCATGAGGGCCTAGCACTTCAAATGGATCGTGGTGCTGATTCCAAACAATGCGGTCAATCTGTTCAAAGGGGACGGTCGCGGGCATAAAACTACTTACCTCAATCTTTTAACTAAATGGCTTTCAAAACCTAGAGCGACGCTGCACTTTACATTTCGATACATTTTTAATCGCTGATCCTACCACTGATTAGCACGATCTTGACTGCTGCAGATCCAGCGCGCGTCCTTGCACACACAGCAGGCTGTTGCCTTGCCGACGGCCGAGCTGGGGTTTTACTGCTAACATCTAAGTATAGAAATAGTGAACGAACCTGACGGTCAACTGAGTACAGTTAGACCGCAGGCTTCTTTTTCCTTTTTTTCAAAGGCTTTTTTGAGTGACGGAGTTCCCCCGCCACTTTCGTAACTTAGACCAATTCTCTTTATAAGCTTAGCTGAGTTTTTATCTCGATCCAAAGATTCTCCGCATTGACAAGAATGCCAGCGCTCCGACAATTCTTTCGGTACTTTGTTGAGGCAATTCCAGCAATGTTGAGAAGTTCCTCTTGGAGAGACAAACAAAATGCTTTTACCCAATTTCCAGGCGACATATTTTAGGACGCTGGCGAATTGCCCATGAGCAGCATCAAGCATGGATTTATTCAAGCCACTTTTAGCTGACTGACCGTTCGGCAAATAAACCAAATTACCATTTTCAACATCTGTCTTGGGCTGGGCAAGTCTAGTTAAATTTTTGACACTCAAGTCTTCAACAACTAAAACCTCACATTTACCGAATAGCTCATGTGCAGTTTTAAACTGAAAATCTAATCGGGATCTAGCTACAAACTGATGGAGTTTGGAAATCTTGTCCTTGATAATCTTCCCAGGCTTAGAACCCTTGACTCTATTAGCTAACTTCGCTTGAAGTTTTGCCAATTTCTGGGCCGACTTCCTCAAAAACCTAGGATTCTCAACTCTCTCGCCATTGGAAAGATAGACGTAATTAGTGATTCCCAGATCGATGCCAACAGTATTTTCGACCGTCGGTTGAATTTCTGCAACCGTTACGGGAACTGTTTTATCTTCTAGCGTCAGGGAGATATACCACCCATCAGCTTCTCTGATAACTGTTCCCGTCTTAACTGTGAACCTTGTTGGTATTGGACGGTGGAAAACCATAGGTACTTGACCTATTTTTGCGAGGTCAATACAAATCCTATTTTGCTCGTCCTTGACAATATCAAGATTGTCTAGTTGAGGATAAGTGAAAGATTTGTAGTAATGAAGCCCTTTGAATCTGGGCTTGCCTCTACGATTGCCATTTGTGTCCGGCGTGGTGAAATTTGAAAAGGAAGTTTCCACCCTGTTGACGACATCTTGCAAGACCTGCGAATCTAACACTTTATAATCAGGGAATAACTTTTTTGTGTTTTTCAGGTCAGCCAGTTGTATGGTTTGCCACTGTACATATCCGCCTTCAATGTTCGAGAAAACGTCACCTTTCCTGGTCAAAGGATTGCCTGACTCATCCTTTTTTCTACCATCCCTAGTTTGCACTCTCGTCAAAGGAATATTTTGATAAATTTCCTCAATCGGGACTATCGAAACAATCAAGGGACAGGCGTTGACGGGTGTTCTCGTGGCTGACCACCACCTAAATCTATCGCCAAGTCGGTAGTTGTACTGCCGACGACAGAGCTCTAGGTGAGCCACCATCGTTGTTAGTTGGGCTTTTGTGGGTTTGAGGCGGTATTTGTAAGTGAGTTGCATTTTTTAACTTTCTTTTTTCGACCTTTGCATAGTATAGTTTGTGTATGTCCAAAATGCCACACCAAAGATTACCATTTCAACACTTAGGAAGTACATCGAAAATCAAGATACTTCCGAAGATTAATTCATAGTGGCTAAGTCTAATTGTCGGTTTCCGTCCCTCCACCCGACGCTTCTTTCCATCACGCGGGCGTAATTCCCAACGGGGTACTTCGCGCAGCGCTCAGATGTGTCCCCTCTAAATATACCGAGGGACTTCCCGGCTGGTAGTTCAAACAAATTGAAAAATTTATATTTTTTCCCAAATATCCTTGACTTATTTTTTTATATGTGATAGAGAGTTTTTTTAAACTCTTGTCGATTGGCGACTCCCGGAGGGTCAACCCTGTAAGTGTTGGGGAGCAGTTAATAGTTTACCTGGAATTTTCAGGCAGGGAGCATCGCCCGATCGGTAGACTTTCACATCTCGGAGGCTGGGTTGGCCCACAAATCCCGTGAATTTGGGCAATACGCTCAAACAGCGAAGGATGCTTAACTCGGTATTGAGGAATCAAAGCTAAAGGACTCAGTATGGCGACAGCAGCAAGCAATATCTGCCATGCTCAAGGCATCGCCTACCAAACTAGCACCATGCTACGATCGACGGTGCAATAGGTTTAAAGCAGCACTGAGGCGCAACTGGAGCGAGTTTTGCCGAGGCAGGGTTAATACCGAACTGGTGCGGCACCACTTGAATCACTAAACGGGCTCAAAACAGACGGCTCGATGTGCTTGCCCGCACCGGGGCAATACTCGTATTCAACAAATCGAGTAGCAATGCCGATGCTGTCATCGAGCGAGTTTTCGAGCATCCAAGTTTGTGCTTGCTTTCGTCTCGTCTGCGGGTAACAGCGGCGGGGAAGGAAAGCGAGACTCGATCGACAGTGCAAAATTTGCGTCGAGTCTGCGAGCTCCTCCGATTGATATTCAGTTGAGGCAGCAGCACTGGCAATGTCCTCAAACATCCTGTCACAGGCTTGAGTTTCAAAACGTGCAGGCCGGGAGTCATTCGATTTTAGATTTTAGATTTTAGATTTGAGATTGACACCACGGATAAATCCGGGGGCTTGAGGATGCAAGGATTTTGGATTTGGGATTGATTCCACGGATAAATCACGTGGCGGGTACCACCTTTGAAATTCGCTTGTCAAATTTTATACTTGAAAAAGAATGTTTTTGTAACGCAGCGAATCAGCGGACTTTGCTGCGGTAACGGGACGTACTGAACTTTAGTAAAAGCAGCAGAGAATCACTAACACCCAACTTGAGACCTAGACCTATGAGATGAAAAAATGCGAGGAGCGAACCATTTTTCACCCCCAGGCTAGGCTCGTTGGGCACCAACTCCGGGATAGCCCTAGTTAGGGCTTTTTAGGAGCAGGGGCAGGGCTAGTAGTTGGAGTGGTTTTTGGAGATGGAGAAGAAACAGGAGGATTAGTAGTGCCAGCGCCCGGAGAGGGGCTAGGGGAGCTGGGGGTGGTGGTATCTCCTCCGCAGGCGCCGAGGGCTACTGCCAAGCCCACTACCAAAGTCAAACGAATTAATCCCTTGTTCATAAAAACTCCTTAACATTGAAAACCCATCGCAAGGAAGGGAATAGTGTACTTGAGAAACAATGCTGGCACGAATAGCTCAACGATTCGCTCGTTGATTACAATACTGCATTTATTAATAAATTTCACATAGATTATCGCTAACCAGCAAAGATTTCTTTTTTTTGGCAAATCCTGAAGTCAAAGAGACCAGTGGTAGGATGGGTTGGTTGGCTTGTAAGGTATCCTTGGTAAGGATAACCGATCGAACGCAGATGGCCACCACTGGCGATCTGGGAGACAAAAAACTCTTAACCTCAATCAAGCTGAAGCTACCCCACTTTACGTATTGGTGAACTCTATGACCGCTGCTATCAGATCCCCGGATTCTCCGCGCTCCCGATCGACCCGCAAGCCCGCTGCTGGGCCGGCCAAAAGCAAAGTTACTTCTATTGCCAAAGCTAGGCGGGCGAAGACAGGGCCGGTATTGCCCAACTACTCGCCAGCAAACGACGAACAGGCTCAGGTTCGGCAGTCCGCATCGGTGCTGAAAGTCTTGCCCAATCGCCAGCAGCAGCCAGTGTGGTTGCGATCGCTCCTGCGGGCACAGCGCGCCTCCTCAGTGGTAGCAGTTATGCTTTTGGGCGGTGCTCTGAGTCTCTACGGCTTGACAGTTTACGGCGAGCAGCGCTGGAGTCAGGAGTATCAAAAACTGGAAACTCTGCGCCTCC
The DNA here is from genome assembly GCF_036705285.1 of Microcoleus sp. B4-C1. Lineage (NCBI taxonomy): Bacteria > Bacillati > Cyanobacteriota > Cyanophyceae > Oscillatoriales > Microcoleaceae > Microcoleus > Microcoleus sp. B4-C1. The sequence continues at coordinate 16,563 of NZ_JAUBUC010000113.1, forward strand.
GGGAACAACAATTGAGTGCTTCTAGTGAAGTCTTGAAACACCAACTTGCTAAAGAAGCCCAAAATTCCGAAACCGGTTTGGTTCCACAGAATCCTGGGGACACGATTTTCTTGCAGCCGGCCCCTGAAACTCGATCGCCCGTTGCGGCACCAAATTCTGAGCCCGCTCTCCAGAATCGAGCCGGTGTGGAAACACCGCTGGGCTATTAAACCTGTGTCAAAGCGGAGAGCGCCCTCCGGGCATGAGTGTCCGAGGGCCTGAGAATTTGAGGATCTAATTTCCTTTTTGACTTGGAATGCAAGTCGCGATCGATTTTCAGCTTCCCACCGGAAGTTACAGATTAAAAATAATTAAGACCACTTCAAAAAACAGAATGCAACTTTAGGTGTGATCCAAACCCTGATAGGGACTGCTCATTTCCAAGTCGTGAATTTTCTCTTTTAAGATTTAAGATTTAAGTTATAAATTATCAATTCTACAACGCTCTAACTTGCTATTGAAATTTTAATGCCATGAGCTACGACCCCCGTTTTGACCGCTACAGATCGCCGAATTTCAAACGCACAAAACAGGCGGGCGATCGCACTGGGTGGGAAAAACCAGCCAAACCTAGATATTCCGGCAGTTTCGGCCGGTCGTCACAACAGACGGCTGCATCTTGGGGGCGACCGGTGGAGCGTTTAAAGCGCAGCAAGTTCCGTTTGTGGGCGGTGTGGGCGGTGTTGATGCTGGGGGGGCTGGGGCTGGCTGTGAATTTGTTTTATTTGCAGGTGACGCGAGCTCCGGCGCTGCGTAAACAGGCAGAGCAGCAGCAAACTCTCAAAACGAAGCCGTTTGTACCGAGACGCCCGATAATTGACCGCGCAGGGAATGTTTTGGCGATCGACAGACAGGTGTACACGCTCTACGCTCACCCAAAGTTGTTTAACCACTCGAAGGCGGAAATTGCTGCTAAGTTGGCTCCGATGCTGGCGATCGAACTGACTCCGGGCACTACGTCGGAAACTGAATTGATACGCAGGTTTAATCTTGCTGAAAGCGGTATTACAATTGCGGACTCTCTGCCTCAAGAGGTTGCCGATCGCGTCGCTGGGATGCAAATTAAAGAGAGTCTGGTCGATGGCTTGGAGTTGCTGCGTCAGCAGCAGCGTTTTTACCCACAGCAGGAGTTGGCGGCGGATATCCTCGGTTATGTGGATGGGGAACGGAAGGGACAAGCTGGGGTGGAATACAGCCAGCAGAATTTGTTGGAACGATCGATGCCGTCGATTCAGTTTAGCAGGTCGAGCAATGGGAATTGGGTTCCCGATCGGCTGACGGCGGGATTTGTGCAGCTTGATGACTTGAAATTGCAATTGACGATCGACAGTCGCTTGCAGCGGGCGGCCCGCAGTGCCCTCAAGGAAAAAATGAAGCAACACGATGCGAAGCGGGGCACAGTGATTGTGATGGATGCCAGTAACGGGGAATTGCTGTCAGTTGTGGCGGAACCTTCTTATGACCCGAATCAATATTTTAATTTCGATTTGTCGCGCTATAAAAATTGGGCTGTAACTGATGTTTATGAGCCTGGTTCGACTTTTAAAGCGATTAATGTGGCGATCGCTCTGGAAGCGGGTGCGGTGAAACCTAATACCGTGTTTAACGATGAAGGTCGGATTTACATGAATCCTTGGACTATCCAAAATTCCGATTACCAAAGAGCAGGCGCGCGCGGCCCTTCGACTGTTACTGAGATTTTGAAACATTCTAGTAATGTGGGGATGGTGCACATGATGAGAACCATGAAACCTTCTCTTTACTATCAAGCTTTAGAAAAACTTGGACTCGGACAAACTGCGGGAACTGATTTGCCTTTTGAAGTAAGCAGTCAACTTAAAAATCGAGAGCAATTTATTAACTCTCCTGTGGAAGTTGCTACTACGGCTTTTGGGCAAGGTTTTTCGATTACTCCGATGCAGTTGGTGCAGCTTAACGGCGCTTTGGCTAATGGTGGCAAGTTGGTGACTCCTCACGTTGTGCGGGGACTTTTTGATAGGGAAGGTGAAGCTTATTGGAAGCTTCCGAGGCCGGTTCCAAAGCAGGTTTTTTCGCCGGAAACTACTAAGCAGGTGTTAGAAATGATGGAAACTGTGGTTGATGGCGGTACGGGGAAAGCTGCACAAATTCCTGGGTATCGGATTGCTGGAAAAACGGGCACGGCTCAAAAAGCTAATGCTGGTGGGGGTTATTCTGACAAGGCGATTATTACTAGCTTTGTGGGGATCATGCCTGTGGAGGCTCCTCGGTATGTGGTTTTGGCGGTGATTGATGAGCCGAAGGAGGGTTCTTCGGGGGGTACGGTGGCGGCGCCGATTGTGGAGTCGGTGATGGAGGCGCTGATTTCTATTGAGAAAATTGCGCCGAGTAAGAAGTAGTTGATTATACAGCATATTCGGTGGTTGATGAAGTAAAGTAGCCGCTATATTTATGTTGTGTGATTTTAATATGTAGGGTGCGGATCTGCGACCTTTTAAATAGAACTTGCAGATTGACGGGTGGCGACGCACCTTACTTAGGAATGAGAATTAAATAACTCCCACTCTTGAAAGTGGGATGGGCGTCCCGCCCGTCCAAAAAGGACGGGCGGGA
>NZ_JAUBUC010000114.1:0-2681 GCF_036705285.1 Microcoleus sp. B4-C1
GTCCAAAAAGGACGGGCGGGACGCCCATCCCACTTTCAAGAGTGGAAGTTATTTAATTCTCATTCCTTAGTTAGTACCAACTTAAAAGCTGTACAAAATGTGCAGTAAGACGATCGAATAAAAAAAGCCCAAATCCACAGGGCAAAATCGATTCAGTGAAGTAAAGCTATGTCCGAAAGTTCCTTTGATAAAACTAAAAACTGCCCAAAATATACCGAATGTCAAATTGCCATCTTGGTTTGATTTCCCCATCTTGGGGGCGATCGCTAAACCCACCTTTTGGTTAATCTTAGCATTGCTCCCAGTCTGGGCGAGTTGGCAGATTTGGCAACTGTTACGTTTTTACAAAAAATTAAGGATTAAGTAGGTAATAGCAAAAAACACTAAGCTGTTGCGGCCTTTAAATTGTATGTCCAAAAAAATCAAAGTCTTGTGGGGAGTACGGGTTGGGCGTCCAGCCCGCCCTGAATATACAATTTAAATGTGCAACAGCTTAATATCCAATCGATAATTTTCGGGGCGAATTTTTACCAACAAGAATTGCCCAAAAACTACGCTCTCAAAAACTCCATCCCAATGGCAAATCGCCATCTATTTTTTTCAAAATATAGCAATCCTCGCATCAGTTGTAAAAATATGTAGGGGTAGTGCTAAGAGTGACTACCCCAGCCTGCATCGGGGCAACCGGGCGTTGGTTTTTCCCTACAAGAATTACACAAATCATTTAGGATTGCTATACAAGAGTTCAAGGTCGTACTCGAATAACGCGCGTAGCATCTAAGAGTACGACCTTGAAATGGTTCTATCAGACCCAAGTAGCAGATGGGTTGAAGGACACGAAACTCGGACCTACCCCAGCAATAAGATTCGGGTCAGTGCCACCCACAATGGGCTCTGTAGGTGAAGGCCACAACCAGTTCTGGGTGCCAGCGACTGTCATAGTAGGATTAGTGATCGCCGCCCCGTCGAAAGAGTTGGTGATGAAATTGCTCATATCCACTGTTCCCGGCCCTGAACCACCAAGCAAGCTGGAATCCTGTAGCCCGCTATCACCGATCGCACTAGCGGAACGAAAGCCAGTAAGTAGGTCGGGGGTCATGCTCGATGAAGTTAAGTTAGTCATCACAGCAGGTGCAACATCATTGTCTACGATGTTCAAAATGGCGGTGCTTTGCGTTCCAATCGTGGCATTGCCTGTAGCAATAGCCAAACTTAAGTTGACTGTTTCGTTAGACTCTGGCAAACTATTCTCCTGGATTGGAATAGTGATGGTTTTGGCCGTGCTGTCCCCAGAGGCAAAATTAACAGCAATGGGACTAATATTGATGTAGTCATCAGGGGCAACAGCAGTACCATCGCTCAAGTTCACCGTGGCTGAGACGGCGCCAGTAGCACTGCCAATGCGTGTAACTGTCACGGCTGCATTCCGCGTGCCTTCGTTGACGCTAAAGAAGGCAGCACTAAATTGCAGCGTGCTGTCATCGTCCGCGATGTTCAAAATGGCGTTGCTTTGCGTTCCAATCGTGGCATTGCCTGTAGGGTTGATCAAACTTAAGTTGACTCTTTCGGTACCCTCCACCAAAGTATCGTTGACGATCGGAATATCGACAATTTTGGGTGCAGCATCCCCATCAGCAAAATTGACAAGGATGGGAGCATTGTCGTAGTCATCAGCAACAGCAGTAAGATTACTGAGGTTTACCGTGGCTGAGACTGCACCAGTCGTACTGCCAGTGCGTGTAACTGTTACTGCTGAAACAATCCTTCCGTTTTCATTAACCCTGAAAGTAGGAGCACTAAATTGCAGGCTGCTGTCATTGTCCACTATGTCCAAGTTAGCGGTGCTTTGCGTTCCAATCGTGGCATTGCCTGTAGGGTTGGTCAAACTTAAGTTGAGTGTTTCGATACCCTCCACCAAAGTATCGTTGGCGATCGGAATGGTGACAATTTTGGGTGCGGTGTCCCCAGCGGCAAAATTGACAGTCAGGGGAGTAATGGTGTAATCCCCAGGGGCAACAGCAGTACCATCGGTCAAGTTCACAGTGGCTGAGACGGCGCCAATAGCACTGCCAATGCGAGTGACAGTCACGGCTGCAATCGGCGTGCCATCTTCGTTGAGACTAAAGGTAGGGGAACTAAATTGCAGGCTGCTGTCATTATCTGCGATGTTCAAAATGGCAGTACCTTGCGTTCCAATCGAGGCATTGCCTGTAGGGTTGGTCAAACTTAAGTTGACTCTTTCGGTACCCTCCACCAAAGTATCGTTGACGATCGGAATATCGACAATTTTGGATGCAGCATCCCCAGCGGCAAAATTCACCACAATCGCCTGATTGTCGTAATCACCAGGGGCAACAGCAGTACCATCGCTCAATTCCACCGTGGCTGAGACTGCACCAGTGGTACTGCCAGTGCGTGTAACTGTTACTGCTGAAACAATCCTTCCGTTTTCATTAACCCTGAAAGTAGGAGCACTAAATTGCAGGGTGCTGTCATTGTCCACTATGTCCAAGGTAGCGGTGCTTTGGGTTCCAATCGTTGCACCATTCGGGTTGGTCAAAGTTAAGTTGAGTGTTTCGGTATCCTCTACCAAAGTATCGTTGACGATCGGAATGGTGATGGTTTGGGGTGCAGCATCCCCAGCGGCAAAATTGACAGTCAGGGGAGTATTGGTGTAATCA
>NZ_JAUBUC010000114.1:2781-18915 GCF_036705285.1 Microcoleus sp. B4-C1
CAGTACGTGTAACTGTTACTGCTGCAACTGTTGTGCCATCTTCGTTGACGCTGAAAGTAGGAGCACTAAATTCCAGGGTAATCGGATCTTCAGTTCCTTGATATTCAATGTTCCGCACCAGGTAGTCGGAACCATCGTCTTTAAAGGGGGTAGCGACGTAGGCAGCGGTGGGGCTATCGTAGGCTTTGGTGGAGAACCGCAGTTCGTCAAAAGTAGCGCCGCCCAGAGGGTTTGCATCTATCTTGAATTGGAAACTGCCATCGGTGCGATCGCCAATGAAAGTAACCCCATCTGGAGACACAGCGATCGGTTTTGCAGCGATCGGAGCGTTGAGGCGAGTGAAAGTAAAATTGCTAATCGATACCGGAGCCCCATTATTAAAGAGTTGTAGGAAACCAACTTCATTACCTTGATCGCCCAAACCAGGACTTGTTTTGGGACTCAATGAACTTAGATCGATCGTGGCGCTAGTAATGTCTTGGTTATCTGCCCATTTCACCTTCAGCGCCTGAGATTGATCGGTGTTGGGGTTATGGTTGATTTCTGCCCGAATTTTCTTGGCGTCAGTGAACCAACCACTATAAGAGGCTGGGACACCAATACCACCAGTAGTGCCGTAGCTCAACCAGCTTTTAGGGTTTTCGTTACTTGCTAAAGTGAGGTTGCTGATGACATTCGGATTAAGGTAGTCAGTTTCCACGCCATCAAAAGCTATCCCAGACAGTTGGATGCCTTGATTCTGGGCGGCAGTAGGCCATTTTGCGATCAGCTCATTGAGAGCGCTGTAATTATTGGTTTGACCCAAAGAACCAGTGATTGAAGTAGCCATAGCTTCTGTGTTAATGATGAGTAATTAAGGATTAGAAGTGACTGAAAACCAGATGTTGGGCTTTCTTTATCGTTATCGGTCACTGCAAGAAAAATTTCGTCATAAGTAGGTGCAGGTAAATCCAATAAAAATGCTTACCCTGCCCAAATGCTTTCCCAATAAGCATTTCAAGGCTTGATTCCCCCTGATTAGATGTTAATTGTAATTACTTCCCTACTTAATATAGATGCTTATTCTGGCGCTGCTGAATCAAAGCTTGTAGGGGTAATTCTAAGTGCTTAGCCCGTCAGCGGTGTGGCAACCACGGGGGTATTTGCCCTACAAATTGCATACCCTATTCAGCAACGCCGGTTCACAATATCTTTACAATCTAGATATCGTGGGTTGACTTTCCCCTCTCTCTATCATGGCTTAGAACCCCTGTCTCTGTAAGTCGGAAAAGTCGGATCCTAAAGTCGGAAAAGTCGGATCTTTGCCATGAGTACATAATTTAGGATGTTGCTGAATACAGGTATGAATTCAAGATTGCCAAATGACTATAAGCCCGCTTGAGGGTGAGTTGTGTAACATCAAGCGAAAAAGCGAAAAGTTGATTTATACCTGTATTCAGGAACGCGATTATTCCTTACTTTCATCATCAATAAGTTTTATCCGGAAAAATTGCGATCTTTTTTTCTGCCCCATAAAAAGCGGGTTTTCCATATCTGTAGAGGAGAGCTTAAATCCCACATTCGCCGCCCCCCAAGAGGCAGCTTTCACTGCTTCAGCGGACAAAAGTGAATCAGCAGAGACAATTATTAGTGAAAATACTTAGAATTTTAGGCGTTGCTGATTTACAGTATGAAACGCTAAATATGCCCGTCCTAGAAACCTGTATCCACAAAGCTTTTGGATTTTAAAGTGATTTTTTTCATACCCTGATTAAGCAACGCCAAGATGTCAAATGAGTTCTATACTACTGTCAGAGTGACAAAACAGAGTTAATCTGACTAAAGCACGAATTATGCACTTACCCTCTGATTTTTCAGCGGCAACTCTACAATAAACTCAGTTCCTTCGCCAACCTGACTGACGCAACGGATCTTGCCACCGTGAGCTTGGACAATTACCTGATAGCACACGGAAAGTCCCAAACCAGTGCCTTTACCCACAGGTTTAGTAGTAAAAAATGGGTCAAAAATCTTGTCTTGAATTTCTGCAGGAATTCCACTTCCCGTGTCGCGGACAGAGATTGTTACCCAGTCCGGCTCGCTTTGCCAACTGCGGATAGTTAATTCCCCCGGTTTGCTCGTTGACTGAAGCGCGTCTAAGGCATTGTCAATCAAATTATAAAATACTTGGTTAATTTGACTCGCATGACATTGGACTGGCGGCAAACTGCCGTATTGCTTGTCTATTTTGATATGAGTTTTTACCTTATTTTGCAGCATTAAGAAACTGCTTTCTAAACCTTCATTCAAATCTACTGGTTTTAATTCAGCGTGGTCTAAACGAGAAAAATTTCGCAGCGTCATGACGATCGAGCGAATCCTCCCGCTGCCTTCCCGCATTGAATTGATCAGTTTCCCAAAGTCTTCTCGAATGTAATCGAGTTCTAGTTCTTCATTGATTCTGACAATTGCCTCTGTCGCTTCCGGGTAGGCATTTCTGACCTGTTCTAGAGCTTCGTTCAAGGCTTTAAAATATTCTTGAGCGTGAAACAAGTTAGCGTGGATGAAATTGTTGGCGTTGTTAATTTCATGAGCAATTCCCGCTACCATTTGCCCCAAACCTGACATTTTTTCGCTTTGAATCAATTGCTGCTGTGTCGATCGCAATTCTTCTAACGCAGCTTGCAACTGCTGGGTTTGAGCTTGAGATTTTACCGCAGCATCTTGGACTTGGCTGTAAAGTTCTGCTTGCTGAATGGCGATCGCCATTTGGTTGGCTATCTGAGAGAGCAACTCCATTTCTTGCCACTGCCAATTGCGGGTATCTCGGCACTCGTGAGCAATCAGCAAACCCCACAGCCTACCGGGAAATTTAGGATTATAGTTTCCGGCTGTGTCGGAGGTATTTTCTTCAGTTCTTGCTGTAACAATTGGCACTATCAGATTAGCTTTTACCTGCAAACTATCTAAGAAATCTACATGACAAGGCTCTAAACCAGCATTAAAAATATCATTAATTGCTTTGACTCGCCCTTGCTGGTAAAGATCGGCGTAATCTCCCCGGAAACACTTATCAGCCCCCATATCTCCTAAAATTGAAGGCCAAGGAACTGTCATATTTTCAACAACAACTTTTCCTTGCCAGTTGTCTTGAAACTGATAGATAATTACTCGATCGCACTGCAACATTTGGCGGACTTCCCTCACCGCTGTTTCCAGGATAGTTCCCAGATCGAGGGTACTGCGAATTTGATTGCCGATCAGCCGTAGCAGCGATTCTCGTTCGGCTTGACGCCTGGTTTTGCTATATAGTTTGGCTTGATTAATCGCGATCGCCAATTGCGATCCTACCCCTTCTAAAAGCTGCCTTTCCCAATCAGTCCATTCCCGTTCGCGATCGCACTGATGCAAGCCAATTATGCCATTCACTTCACCTTGATAGCGAGTAGCTACTGCCAGCATTGACTTAATCTCCAAAGCTTCGACAATTTTTCGGGTTTGTGGGTTCAATCCCGGAAAATCGAGAAAGTTCGTCAGTGCTAGGGACTCTTGCTGAGACACGACGGCAGCCAAATGCGGGTTGTCACTCATCGGTACTTTCATTCCCAGTTGAATCGGATAGTCCCCCGCGTTGTACTCTCCGCGCGTGACTAAAGTTTTTTCTGTATTTGATTCTTTGACCAAAATGCTCACGCGACTTGCCTGTAGCGCTTGTCCCAGCAATCTGCAGGCTGATGTCAAAATTTCTTCTATGTCAAGTGTACTGCGAATTTCGTTATTAATTTGGTTCAGCAAGTTTGATAACTGAACTTGCTGCTGCATCTGTACAATTATGGCTTTTTGTTGGTCTACTTCCGGCAGCGAAAGACTTTCTTGCTGCATCCAGTTTTCAGATTCAGGCAACCGCGAAGTTACTCTGTGCCAGGGGTTTTCGTGTTCTTGTATTTGTAAAGACATATTTACTCAGCAGTTGTACAGTATTTTGATTGAGTCTGGTTTTATAAACCTGTGCTTACCCCGCCAACAGCCCCATCGCAGCTACCAGGACTTTTGGAATATCTTAAGACATTATAAAGGATGCCGCCTGAGCAAAGCAATTATTTGCTTTACAAATATTTATATTTAGCAACTCTGCCCTCTGCAGCCGACAATACTAATTGGCGCGTGGCATGGAAGTTGGTCAGATGTCAAATAGAGTTAACCGCCCGCTTAAGCGAATAAAATTAATCTAAACTCTATCTTTAGTTCAATGTTTGCGCCGGCTAGCTCAACATGGAAAACTCAATTCCCGACAATTTTCGTTCGCCAGCAAGCACCGACAACATTACTTCTGGATTGACAGGTAAAGCCCAGATTAAAATAGCTTTGGCGATCGGCAACTCCCGACTGCACTGGGGATTATTTGCGGGCAAAACTCTGAAGAAAACATGGGATACAGAGCATCTCAATGCTGATACTGTTTCCTCGCTCTCGGAGCAGGAAAAGGCAGAATATTTGGTGCAAATAGTAATGAGGTCGATCGAGGAAATATCTGCTCAAAATCTCCTTTGTCTTCCTGCTACTCCCGCTTTTTCTAATCCTCACACACTTTCTTTCGTGCCACTGCCTCTAATTTTGGCTTCAGTAGTTCCCCAGCAAACAGCAATTTGGCAGAGTTATCCAGATGTCCGAATTATTACTTTAGACCAGTTGCCGATCGGGGGACTCTATCCTACCCTGGGAATTGACAGAGCTTTGGCTGTAGTGGGCGCTGGCAACCAATTGGGTTGGCCAGTTTTACTTATAGATGCTGGTACAGCTTTAACATTTACTGGGGCTGATGTCAATAGGTATTTAGTTGGGGGCGCAATTTTACCAGGTTTGGGTTTGCAGTTATCGTCGTTAGGTAAAAAAACTGCTGGATTACCTTTAATCACTTTACCACAAAATTTGCCATACCGCTGGGCGACAGACACTGCTGGGGCAATTCAAAGCGGAGTTGTGTATGCGACGGTGGCAGGAGTTAGGGATTTTATTGAAGATTGGCGGTGTTTGTTTCCTGATAGCAAAATTGCCGTCACGGGGGGCGATCGCACTATGCTTTTAAAATACCTCACCGCAGCCTTTCCTGATACAGCAGCAGGCTTAATTGACGCACCAGAGGCTATTTTTTGGGGAATTAGCCTGTTAAATGTTGACTGTTGACTGTTGTCATTTTATCAATGACCAATGACCAATGACCAATGACCAATGACCAATTCCCAATTCACCTAGCAAACTCGCGAATATAGTTAGCAACAACATCCGGGACTTCCTGGGGCAAATTGCTTTCCCCCGGACTGACTAATTGTAGTTCGGCATTAGGAGCCAGAGCAGCATAGGATTGACACAGAGACGAAGCTGCGGGAGTCTCTTCAGAACCGTGCAACAGCAAAACAGGCGCTTTCAGCAAAGGCAAATTCTCATCAACTAATTCCGCTGTAATTTCAGCCCGCCGCCGCCCGAACAGCAACTGCACGGCAACAGGGGACTCCATCAACTGCTGTCTGAACTTGAGCAATCCGTCAATCTTTTTTTGGCTACCCAGCAACTTAGCAATTGGATAGATCGATCGCAGCCACCACAAAGCCAGCGGAGGTTGGCCGATTAGCCAGCTAGCCGTCTGCCACCGCCCCCGTCGGTTGCCAACCTTGACGCCTTCTGGGGCCAACAACACCAAACCCTGAACTCGATCGGGATATTTGATAGCGTAGCTAGTGGCCACCCAGCCACCCACAGAGTGAGCGATTAAATAAACCTCTCGCAGCTTCAAAGTATCGAGGTATTGGGCGAGACACTCTACTTCCAAGTCGATCGAATAATGAAGATTCGGGCGTTCCGAGTCGCCAAACCCCAGCAAATCCGGTGCGAAGCAGTGGTAGTAGGCGCTCAAATGTTCGATCGTCCTCAGCCACTGACTGCTGTCGTGCCAAGAACCGTGCAAAAATACTAAATTCGGGCCTTGACCGACTTCGTGCCAAAAGATTTGCCCTACAGAGAGTTTTACCCTAGAATTGCGTAGCGGTGAGTACATCCGGTTAAATATTTAGTAATAAAAAGATGATTAATTTAATGTTCAGAGATTGTGAATAAAAGTAGGAAAACAGTGAAAATTAATTCCACATTCATAACAGACAATTTTTGACCACGAGGTAATTTCCGACTTTTCTCAAATTTGGATGCCCTGCCGATTTACGCCAAAGTTGTTCGGCCTTGAAAATAGTCCTGTAAGTGTTGGTCGTTATCGTGGCTGAGTGCGCCCTCCGGCAGCGATGCGGGTAAAAAAGCCTCAACCTCGCTGACTTCAAGCGTATCCTGAACTTGCATCTTGCCCTGCACCTCTGCCGCCACCACGATACAAATCGAGTGCAGGCGAGGGTCTCTATCGGCAGCCGAATAAACGCCCACCAAGCGATGGATTTTGACTAACTCGAGTCCTGTTTCCTCCGCTAATTCCCGGCGCACAGTTGTGGGAATATCCTCTCCCCAATCCACCATACCTCCCGGCAGTGCCCAGCGACCGTTGTCGCGGCGGCGAATTAACACAATTCGCCCGTCAGGCAATACGGGAATCACCGCAGTACCAGTGACGGGATGTCGAAAAATCAGTCCCAGCACAGTTTGTACAATTTGCCACAATCGACGCATAAACTCAAAAGCTTGTTTAGGAGATAGTAATTTCAGGGCTCCTAGCTCGCAGCTCCGGAGTCTTAATTTTTAATTTTTCATTCAGGCCAGAGGTCTGGCAAATCTGCTAATATCTCCGCTGCGTGAGATTCTGGTTTGACTTTGCGGTAAACCTTTTCAATCCTACCATCACGGTCGATCGCGAAGGTCGATCGAGTAATGCCCATAAATTCTTTTCCCATAAATTTTTTGAGTCCGTAACAGCCGTAGGCGGTAGCAACTTCAGCGTTTAAGTCGCACAGCAAGGGAAAAGGCAGTTGATATTTAGCTGCAAACTTGGCGTGGGCCGCGGCCCCGTCTGTACTGACGCCGAGAACTGCTATATTGCGCGACTGGTAGTCTAAGTAAATGTCGCGAAAGCCGCAAGCTTCTTTGGTACAGCCAGGGGTATTGTCCCTAGGGTAAAAATAAAGTACAACTCGCCGCCCTCGAAAATCTGCAAGGCTGACGACATTGCCTTGCGCGTCGGGCAGGCTGAAGACAGGAGCTATATCACCGGGATTAATAGTCATTTGTCGTATTTTGTCAAGAGTTTATACAAATCTTCTGCAAGATTGACAAAATTGCGTCCCGATCGCACCCAGATTCCCAGCGACTTGAATCCCGGTGTTCTTTTTTCGGGGTCTTGTACCGGGTGTGCTATGATCGTCATCGGTCTAAAATTGAGTATAACTAGCCCACGTAATAACTTAACTGGATTAGTTGAGTGCGTAGTCTCACCTAACGGTGTTGCGGTTTAGCTAGGCAGACAGGAATCCCCACACTATACCGATCAAAGGTTAGTGTGGGATAAAAGGCGCGTCAAACTCCTGATTCCACCCGTTCATAATCTCAAAAGCATAGCTTTGAGCCGTGGAGAGGTGGACAACGAGACGAACCAATTCCTTTTTATAATATCAGTGGGGCTGGACGTGTTCCTCACTTTAAAACGCCGTAGAGGGAAACGATGGGAGTACCTTGAAGGAAGTTCTCGATCTCCTTAACAGGACTCAGAAGCCTAAACCATATCGCTTGCGATTGTTGTGGCAGCGTCACGAAAGCTAAATTTGAAGAAAACCTAGCTACAGAAAGAGAACCGATCGAGTACGGTAGGACATACCGGAATTTACGCTTGGGGAGAAGACACCTATATTTTGGCTGGAGAAATCCTGTCACAAGCAAGTGAATTCGCTGAACCAAGAATCTCAGTCACCAAGAGTGCACAGAGTGTCAAACTTAAGAATCCCCGTGCGTGAAAGCCCGGGGACTGTCAATGTTTATTAGTGAGGTCAGAATGGCTAAGCGCCGCAATCTCAAGAAAGAAAAGGCACAACGAAATCAAGCATACGCTCGCAAGTTTCGCAAGCGGAGAAATCAAGATATGTTCTCCAACAAGAGAAGGCGATTTGACGGCGGTAACGGCGGTGGCATGGGCGCCATGAGCGGTGGCGGCAGAGACAAAGACATGGCTGCTGCTGAAGATTAATTGATTCAGGCTATCTGCCGAACTTAGAACCAGAGTGGAAAACACGATAGTTCTAAGGAGAGATAGCCAGCCGGAATTTGTCCAATAATTCAACGATGTTTAGGCGATCCGATCGCGCGCAGCGATAAGTGATTTTCTCACTTGTTCAAACCCGGTACCCCCGTAACTATTGCGAGCCGCCACCACTTGCTGAGGTGCGATCGCGCTGTAAATGTCTGTCTCAAAGGCTGGGTGCAAGTCTTTCCACTCCTCAAGTGTCAAATCTTTGAGGAGTTTGCCCCCCGAAAGGCAAGTTTTGACGACTTTGCCGACAAGGTTGTAAGCTTCCCGGAAGGGAACGCCTTTGGCGGCCAAGTAGTCGGCTACGTCTGTAGCGTTAGAAAAGTCTTCCGTAACAGCAGCGGCGAGGCGATCGCCATTAAAGGCGATTCCTTCCCGCAGCAAAATGGTCATTGCTTCCAAGCAACCTTGTACCGTTCTTACGGTATCAAACAAAGCCTCTTTATCTTCTTGCAAATCTTTGTTGTAGGCCAAAGGAAGTCCCTTCACTACTACCAACAAGGCTTGCAAGTTACCGAACACCCGTCCCGCTTTGCCCCGCACCAACTCCGGCACGTCGGGATTTTTTTTCTGGGGCATGATGCTAGAACCCGTAGCGCAGCTATCTTTGAGCGTAATAAATCCAAATTCGTGAGAAGACCACAAAATCATTTCTTCTGACAAGCGGCTTAGGTGTACCAGAATCAAGCTGGCTGCTGCGAGAAATTCGATCGCAAAATCTCGATCGCTCACTCCATCTAAGCTATTAGCATAAACCTTGTCAAAATGCAAGAGTTCTGCTGTATAATGTCGGTCGATCGGGAAAGTCGTCCCCGCCAGCGCGCCACAACCCAAAGGCGAAACATTCACCCGCTTGCAGATATCGCCGAGACGTTCCCAATCGCGATCGGTCATTTCAAAATAAGCTAACAGGTAATGAGCCAAACTGATCGGCTGAGCGCGCTGCAAATGAGTGTAACCGGGAATTAAAGTTTCCACGTTACGATCGGCAAGATCGAGCAAAACCCCTTGAAATTCCCGCAATTGCTCACGAATTTCGGCGATGCGATCGCGCAAATACAAACGAGTATCAGTGCCGGCTTGATCGTTGCGCGATCGGGCAGTGTGCAACTTTTTCCCAGCATCCCCCACAATCTCCGTCAGCCGCTTCTCTACAGCGAAGTGAACGTCTTCGGCATCAACTCCCGGAACAAAAAGTCCTTGGCGGTATTCGCGACGAATCTGTTCCAAACCATTGACTAACTGTTCGCCTTCTGCTGCGGAAATAATCCCCGTTTTGGCCAGCATTTTAGCGTGAGCGACAGAACCAGTCAAGTCATACTCAATCAATTCAATATCGAAGCCAATACTAGCATTAAATCGGGCGATCGCCGGGTGCAGCGCCGATTCAAATCTTTGACTCCAAGTTTTTTGTTGTGTTGTCATCAGAAAAATGGGTAGAAACCCCGTCCTTCTAGGACGGCTTTACAATTTAATTTGTAATGCGCCACGAGTTGTAGGACAAAAATTTACAATCTGCGGGCGATGCGTTTTGAGTTAGACGCTTGCCAGTTTTTAAATCGTGCAAGCTAATTGTTTTCCGGTACGGGTCTTTCTTTGTTGGAGATTCTTGCCAACCGCCAACGTAACAAAATCCGTATTTAGGGTGTTTAACAATTGAACCGCGCTTAAACCCGATACTAATTGTGCCACCATAACGAGGGCGAATATGACCTGTGGAATGTTGCAAGCGATGGAGCTGTCTGCGATGAAACTCAAGGGGGATTACTTCTGTTAGCTTGGTGTTGTCGGGTCGAATGTGTCCTCCCGCGTACCAATTAGCCAACACCCAAGAATCAACGCAGTGAGCCTCAAACTTGTTTGATAGTTTCTGACTTTTGGAGTCCTAAATTTTGACGCAGTTCGTAAGTATCGTTTCCCGATCTGATCTCAAGATGGGCAATCTTTCTGAGTTCAGAATAGAACCAGTGTTTGCCTACTTCTAAGGGGCTAAACGATACGTTCCACTTGCGTCCGTTTTTCCAAGTACGGGCTTTGATGTCCTCTACAACAAAAGCTGATACGGGAAACATAGAGGTTAACCAATTAACTATCCTTAACTTCCACTGCCACCTTGACTTAGTAGATGGGGGTAGGCGATTTTTGTTAACTAATCTGTTAGCTCGGTTTTGACGGCATGGAGTATTCCGAAATCGCCTAGCACGTCGCATATTGCGCCTGACCTCAACATGGTCTTTTACCCAATCGATCGCATGGGTTTGGATGTTTAAGTAGGTATGGGATTTGGATTTAACGGTAAATCCTTCGCGCTTGCTGCCTGGATCGATGCCAACCGCTATTGGTTGATAATTGTGGCTTGAAGGTTCTACATTCAATCGAACACAAAATACCCCCTTTTTCCAGAATGGTGCAGCCTTACCTGACTTAATCCAACGCTTTGCACGGCTTGGGGTAGTCGGCATTAGGGGTCTATTTTCACTGTTGACAACGGGTACAAACATTTACGGTAAGTCCTATTTCTAGGTATATATTTCCCTTCGCCACTAGCACATCCGAGTGGTTAAAAACTAGGGAGGCATTCTTAACGTCTGGTGGGATACCACTCCCAGATGGCTCAGTTTGTCTTAAAGACGCAGGCTAGACACTGTTTTAGTCTTGAATTAAGAAGGTGGTAAGCCTTCCTCTTTCAAGCCCCATGCCTTTAGGCTGGGGTTAGTGACTGCTCAAGCTAAAACTAGATTATATCTCTCTTGCAGAAGTCTATAAAAACCGATTTGTAGCAAAGACTTTAGTCCTTCCTCCGGTTTTTATTCTGGACTGTAGTCCTCACTCCCAAATTCGGTAAGAAAAAACTCACGTCCCGACTACAAAGTTTTTATACATCTTTTGACCAAAAAAAACTGAAGTCTTGACTACAAAATTGTGAAACTTTTGCTGCATCATAAAAAAGTTAAGTTTGGGCTACAAACCTTTTAAATCCGTTCCCGATACCTTCGGCGACAATAACTCTAAGGAATAATCCCTTTAATGAACCAGCCCACAAAAATCCCTATAAAAAAAGCTCCTATTTGACCAGTCGAAACAAAATTGTTCCAAGCTTTCTGGAAATTCGTAAAAATTTCGTATGAATCAGAGCTTTGACCCAAAAGCACCGTAGAACTCAAATGAGATTTCAAAACTAACACGTGAGCGACATCATTCCAATTAATCGAACTGGTTAATCCAGCAGTAATTTCCGGGATTAAATTAACAATCATGGTGATTTTCTCCTGCTAAAGGTGTTACCCTCAGTACAACCAGTGTCATGTCATCTTCGTTACGATTGCCGATGCCGATAAACTGGTGTACGCGATCGAACAAATAATCCAAAATTTCTTCAGACTGCTGGTAATTTTGACAGGCCCACTGAAAAGCCGAGGTCAAGTTATCCTCATCAAAGCGATCGCCCCTTTGATTAGAAGCATCGGTAAATCCGTCTGTGTAATAAATAATAGTATCTCCTGGCTGCAATTGCACGCTTGCTTCTTGGTAATGCGAATCAGCATCCAGCCCAATTAACATTCCCTCCAAAGTATCAAGCTGAAGAATCGAATTAGTTGCAGCTTGCCACAGCAAAGGCGGGTGGTGAGCAGCATTGCTGTAAGACAAAACGCGAGTTTTCGGGTCATACTCCGAATAAAACAGAGTCACAAAACGGTGGGAATTTTCCAAATCCGCGTGCATAACCCGGTTTAAATGTTGCAAAATTCTCGACGGCGAGTGGCGGTTCAAAACCTCCGCCCGCAGCATACCCCGTGTCATCGTCATCAACAGGCCCGCTGGTACTCCTTTGCCCATCACGTCGCCGATGACAATGCTCCAGCGGCCCTTGTCGATTTTGGACTTGAGATTTTTAATTAGGGATGGGGGGTGTTCCCCCTCATTTTCCTTGCCGATCGGGTCATAGTCAGCCGGAATAAAATCATAATAATCTCCGCCGACTCTGCTAGCAGTTTGGCAGCGGGCGGCCACGTCAAGGCCGGGAATTTTCGGACAACTGCGGGGTTGCAGCCGCAATTGAATTTCCGCCCCGATTTCTAACTCTCTGTCTAAGCGGTCTTTTTCCGCCAACTTAACAGTAAGTTCGTCTTTGCAAATAGCCACGGCGGTTTGATCCGCCACCAACCGAACTAATTTCTGTCTGCTGGGAGTCCAGAGATATTGCGGATCACTGCTAAAAACATAAAGCCGTCCGCGTTCCAAATTGTTGACCAAAATTGGCGCCCCAAACAAATGAACATCCGGGCCCAAATAACGACCGACTTGCAAGTCTAGACTAGAAGTTTGCCCAGAGGTTTCCGAAAACGATCCAGCAGTAGCGCCCACACCTGCTGTAGCTTGTCTGGTGGCTATTTCCAGCGCTTTTCGCATATCTTGGCACTGCCGTCCTTCCTGACAATGCAACTGCTGGAACCTGACTTGACCGTTGGGTTTGAACAGCACTAAAGCTCCCCCGTCGGCGTCCGTAACGCGAGTCGCCACCAAAGGCACCAACTCCAAAAATTGGTTGAGATTGTTAAAACTTCGCAGGGCAAATCCCAGCGAACCCAACATATCTTGAACGTTGTGCTGATATCGGTGCAAACGCGCCACCAGTTCTTTGAGGGCAAATACTGGCGTCGCGTCGGTGGAATTGCGACCCGAAGGGCGGTCAGCAGGTTGAGGTGAGGGGCGAGGCAAAGGCACAGCAGTCATTCGATTTTAGATTTTAGATTTTAGATTTTGGATTGATTCGACGGATAAATTCGGGGGCTTGAGGATTTTAGATTTTAGATTTTGGATTGATTCGACGGATAAATCACGTGGCGGGTACCACATGAAGAAATTCACAGGTCATTTTAGATTTGTGATTTTCGATCTTAGAAAGAGGATATTTGATTGAGGAGTTACACGCCAGTGAACCCAAACCCGGTTTTTTTTCTGTTTAGTAGAGGAGTGCGATGCTAGTTTGAGGTTAAGGATTGGAGATTTTGAAGCTCTCTAGCCGTCCCGATTTTTGGAGGCGGATAGAGATACTTCATCCATCTAAAATCTAAAATCTAAAATCTAAAATCGAGTAGGGCTTCCACAAATTCGTAACTAGAAAACGGGCGCAAGTCTTCGATGCTTTCCCCGACTCCAATAAAGCGGATTGGCAGACCAAGTTGCTGCACTACTGCTAGGGCAACACCACCTTTAGCAGAACCGTCGAGTTTTGTCAATACTACTCCGCTTAATTTTGCCGATTCTGCGAACACTTCTGCCTGTCGCAAACCATTTTGACCCAGTGTGGCATCCAAGACCAGTAGAGATTCTACGGTAGCGCCTGGGGCTTTTTTATCTACAATGCGACGGATTTTACTTAATTCGTCCATCAGATTTTTTTTGTTTTGCAGGCGGCCTGCGGTGTCTACGATCAGCAGTTCTGTGCCGCGGGCGCTGGCGGCGGCGATCGCATCAAACACGACAGCAGCCGGATCGGTATTTTTTCCTGGGTTGGCAATAATTTCGACGCCGCTGCGGGAACCCCAAACTTTCACCTGTTCGACGGCGGCGGCGCGGAAAGTATCGGCGGCAGCAATGAGGGTTTTGTAGCCGGATTTTTGGGCAATATGGGCCAGTTTGCCGATCGTCGTAGTTTTGCCCGCACCATTGACTCCTACGATTAACCAGATGTTAAAAGTTTCTTTTTCCGGGGCAAATGTCAGGCTGTAGGCGGGATTACCGGCGGCGGTTTCGGCACAGGGAGCGTCCAAAATGTCGCGCAGGATGGTTTTCAGGTAGGCTAGAGCCTGTTCTGGGGGCAGCACTTCTTGTGTGAGTCTTTCTTGGAGGCGACTGATAATGATGTCGGTGGCTGCGACTCCGACATCGGCTTGTAGCAGCAAAGTCTCAATTTCGGCTACCGCATCTTGATTGAGCGGGCCTTGACCGACGATCGCCTTGAGTCGATTAATTAAGCTGCGACGAGTTCTTTCTAAGCCTTTCCGCAGTTTTTGCAGCCAAGTGATTTCTTCAACGGATACTTGGTCTGGGCGGCGGCCTTGACTGGCTAAGATTTCTGAGGACCACAGGAAGCCTTCGTCAAAGGCGAAACCGGGAATTTCTTCGATAATTGCCGCTCTCTCGGCGGCGGCTGCAATTACGTCTGGTTCTTCAAGGGCGGTTTCTTTGAGGCGTTCGATGCGCTCCATGCGATCGGCCTGAGCTCTGGCCCAAAACGGCAGGGCTTCGGCTGCTTCGCCGTCGGATGCGAGTGATTCGGTTTCTACAACCTCTGTTGCAGGTTCGGCAATTTCTATATTTTCTGCTGTAACTTCTAATTGTTGAGCAATAGGTGCAATGTCGATCGCCCCGGCTGTTGGTTGCAGAGTTTCTGGAATTTCTGCGGGCTCTGTTGCATCGAGTTCTATCGCCTCGGTTGCTTCAACTGTTGCTGGTGCTGCAACTTCTGGAACTTCTGCAACAGTTGGTGCTGTGGGTGCTGGTTCAAGTTCGATCGGCTCGGTTGCTTCCACAGTCGCCGGTTCTGCAACTTCTGCAACTGTCGCGATTTCTGCTTCGGCTGCTGGAACATCGGGCGCTGCTGTCTCAGAAACTTCTGTTTCTGGTTTTTGCTGTTTTTGAATATTTTTGTAAGCAGCTTTTGCCCAATTGAGATAATCTTCGGCTACAGCGTCCGAGCTTTGCTCTGCTGCAGCATCTGTTTGAGGCTCAACCGGTGCGGATTTTGCCGACTCATCTTGCGGCTGTTCGGGGGTTGCCTCTGTTTCAGAAGATTTATTTTCGCTGTACTGGCGACGAAACCAATTAAATACCATAGTTGATGGGGAATAGAGAATAGTAATTAGTCATTAGTCCTCAGTCCCTAGTGTAGAGCCGATTGCGGATTGCCAATCACTAATGACCAATGACTGCTGACTAAGGACTACTGACTAAGAACTAGGGACTAACAACTTCTGCGTTGATTTTATCGACTACTCGGCGGAGGACTCCGTTGATGAAGCGATGTCCTTCGTCGCCGCTGTAGCGTTTTGCGAGTTGGACGGCTTCGTTGACGCTGACTTGTTCGGGTAAGCCTAGATATAGCATTTCGGCGATCGCGATTCTCATGATATCTCGATCGATCCTGGGCAACCGTTCTATTTGCCAGTCTACAAGGGCTTCCGAGAGCAATTCATCAATTTGAACACGGTTGGCGCTGACTTTGGTCAGGATTTGCAAAGCATAGGTACGGACATCTTGCTGGTTGGCTAGCTGGATCAGTTCTGGAAACTCCATTGCTGAACCGAGACGGTTGATTGCGGTTTGGGTGAGTTCGACAGCTTCCCGCACCATTGCTCTAGCACTTTGTATATCGGCGGCACGGATTTCGCTGGCAAGCAGTTTGTCGCTACTCCGCTGCACTTCGGATGCTGCTGCTTCTAGGGATTCTTGAACTTCTGTTGTCAGGGTACGGATGGCGGCGAGGAGAACATCTTGCAGTTTCTTGGCTTCTAAGAGTTCTGGATTCGTCGGCAGTTGGCTGATGCCGAGGAGTGCGAGTTCGCGTGCTGTTTCGCGGGCTTTTTTCATAATTTTTAGATAGGAATTGAGAATTTAGGAAGTTTTTCGATCGCGCGCGGACTTGAACTTTAGCAGAAAACTCGACTAAAAGCGTTACAAAACCAGCAGTCTGACTCGCCAGCGGCGGGTAGTTTACAGATACTTGGCTGTCAAACCCAAGATTTATGCTCGAAACCGGGTTTCTGAGTTTAGGCTTTCTCGGTTTGGGCTGGTTTTGTCGAAATATTATCTGCTATGGGGAAAGTTTACACGGCCTTACGGGCGACTAAGGAATGAGAATTAAATAACTTCCACTCTTGAAAGTGGGATGGGCGTCCCGCCCGTCCTTTTTGGACGGGCGG
>NZ_JAUBUC010000115.1:0-18821 GCF_036705285.1 Microcoleus sp. B4-C1
AGCTTGCAAATAGGTTCTATAAACCCGCCCGACCCCACGAAAAATCCTCTTATTGATATTGCTGCAAGATGTCAGTTTTACCGAATTCAGGGGAATATATGTAGGTTGAGTGCTGTGTGCCTGCAAAAATATATCTGTGGATAGATGCAGTGTAACCCGTGGCAACTAAAGTAGCGGTAATTTTTGAGGGCGACTGCGCTCGACCATCCAAGCGTTGCCTACCATGCAACGCTTAGATGGTAGGCAAATCCGGCAAAAAGTAAAGCAGACATACCAGCAACTTTGACTTTTTTTGACAGGATTAATCGATATTCAGGAAATAAGGGCAGGATTCCAGCGAATTCCAGCTTGAGACGAGCGACAAAGCAATATAGAATTAACAGGGGCATCACTACAAAAAAATAATCTGCCAAACGAGGTAGCAGTAGTTAGGAGCAAGCGAGATAAATTACTACATAGCTAGTTGTTTCTAGCCAGAAGCGCGAAATTATTTGTTCAACAGGGTATAGCTAAACTGCGGCATAGAAGTAAGACTCCAGCGGTGCCGATTCCTTGGAAACCGACGAAAGTTAAGGAAAAACAAGCGTACTAGCCAATCAAGTTAGAGCGGGGATTCACCCCGCAGCAAGAAGCAATAGACTTGATTAGAAGTTAGGATTGAGATATGAATGCTCAAATCATGAAACCAATTGGTTTTTACATTTTTTTATGTGATTCAAAACGCAAGACTTTTTTGGGCTTCACTTAAAGCCGCAGCCCGCTCAAATTTTGGATCCGATAATTAATATTTAAGTAAAAGGAACTTTTGTGAAAACGCTCAGTATCCTGTTAGTAGAAGACAGTCCCCTAGATGCCGAACTGATTGAGGCATATCTAATGGATGGCGGGCTCCAATTTTCTCTGGTGTGTGTGGAAACTCGAGAAGACTTTGCCGCGGCGCTGGAAAAACAACGTTTTGACATTATTTTGGCAGATTATATGCTGCCTTGTTTTAACGGGATAGCTGCATTGGAAATCGCCCACACTACTTGTCCGGGAGTGCCATTTATTTTTGTTTCGGCTACTTTGGGCGAGGAAGTGGCGATCGAAACTTTGAAAAGCGGGGCTACTGATTATGTTCTCAAACGCCGTTTGATACGCTTGGTGCCGTCGATTCAGCGGGCCCTGCGCGAAGTTCAAGAACGGAACGAGCGCAAGCAAGCGGAAGCACAGCAGCAGGAGAGCGAAGCTCGATTTCGGATTATGGCGGATACCGCGCCGGTAATGATTTGGATGTCGGATACAGACCAACTTGGCCATTACTTTAACAAAGTTTGGCTGGAGTTTACCGGTAGAACTTTGGCGCAAGAAATGGGCACGGGTTGGATGGACAACTTGCACCCAGATGACTTACCAGAATGTTTGGATATTTACCAAAAAGCCTTCCACGCTGGTCGCGAGTACCGGCTCGAATGCCGCCTGAGACGCTATGACGGGGAATACCGCTGGGTTTTGGGTACGGGCGTACCCCGGTACAGGCCCGATCGCACTTTTGCAGGTTACATCGGTTCTTACATCGATATTAGCGATCGAAAACAGGCAGAACAAGAACGCGCGGCAGCTTTGGAGCGCGAACAAGCAGCGAGGTTGCAAGCAGAAGAAACAGCTAAAGCGCTGCAATCGGCCAACTATCGAATTACTAACATTCTCGAAAGCATTACCGATGCTTTTATCGCTGTTGATTTAAATTGGAACTATACCTATGTCAACCACCAAGCTATTGAGCTGTTAGGCAAACCAAAAGCCGAACTGATTGGTAAAAATTTTTGGGATATATTTCCCTGGGCTGTCGATTTACAGTTTTACAAAATGGCTACCAAAGCAGTAGCAGAAAAGGTAACGGTCGAGTATGAAGAATTCGTACCGTTATGGAATAAGTGGTTGAAGATGCGTTTTTATCCTTCCGATTCTGGTTTGTCGGGTTACATCCAAGACGTTACCGATAGCAAGCACACAGAATCTGCACTCCAAGCTAGCGAAGAAAAGCTGAGAATGTTAGCCGAAGCTAACTTGATAGGAATTATCTTCGGGGATGTTAACGGCGGTATCATTGAGGCAAACGATGAATTTTTGCGGATAGTTGGTTACACGCGGGAACAGTTGCAGGGCGGTGAATTAAACTCGATTGATATCACGCCGCCGGAGTACCAGTCTCTCGACAAGAAAGGGATGGCAGAGGCACAAGCAACGGGGGCTTGCACTCCCTACGAAAAGGAATTCTGGAGGAGAGACGGCAGCCGGATTCCGGTGTTGATCGGATATGTTTTGCTGGCGCAAAAGCGGCAAGAATCTGTGGCTTTTATTCTCGATTTGACTGTTGGTAAGCAGTTGGAAAGAGAACTGCACGATCGAGCCCAGGAATTGGCGCGGGCGAACCGGATTAAAGACGAGTTTCTCGGAACTTTGTCCCACGAATTGCGAACGCCGCTGAATGCGATGCTGGGATGGGCGCAACTGCTGCGAAACCGCAAGTTTGACGAAAAAACGACTGTTAGGGCTCTGGAAACGATCGACCGCAATACACGCTCGCTGGCAACTCTGATCGACGATTTGCTGGATGTGTCGCAGATTATTACCGGAAAACTGTCGCTGAATTTGCGGTGGGTGGATGTGATTTCGAGTGTTGAGGGTGCGATCGATACTCTCGCGCCCGCGATTGCCGCCAAAAATATTGAAATTGTGACGGATTTCGACCCAACTACCGGGCGGATTTTTGCCGATTCGGGCCGCTTGCAACAGGTAGCCTGGAATTTGCTGTCGAATGCGATTAAGTTTACTCCCGATGGCGGACAGGTGAGGGTGGGGGTGCGAAAGATGGAGAGGACTTTGGGCTCTGAGGAATCCGCTTGCTGCAAAAATTTGTCGCCCGCTAGTGTCGAAATTGAGGTCAGCGACACGGGACAAGGGATTTCAGAAGAGTTTTTGCCCCACGTTTTCGAGCGGTTCAGCCAAGCTGACAGCTCTATAAGACGATCGTACAACGGATTGGGTTTGGGCTTGGCTCTAGTGCGACATTTTGTGGAAATGCACGGGGGGACGGTGGAAGCCGAATCTGCCGGGAAGGGAAAAGGATCGAGGTTTTTAGTGAAATTGCCAATTCAACAGCTTCATTGCGACGGCGGATTGTCTGTTGCTGGACTCGGGGAGTGGGCGATTCCTCAAAGCAAGGCGCGAGCCCCTGTAAAGGAGTCTTTTGTCAGCAGCAATCTTTCTGGAGTGCGGGTATTGGTGGTCGATATCGACGCGGATTCCCTGGATTTTGCCTGTACTGTGCTCGAAGATTGCGGGGCCCAGGTGGAGACTGCTAGCTCTGGAAAGGATGCTCTGGAGGCGATTGAAAGGCTGAATCCGAATGTGTTGGCGATCGATATCGGGATGCAGGCCCTTGATGGAGAGGCTTTGCTGCAACAAGTGCGATCGCGGATGGTGGACAGGAAAATTCCGGCGTTGGCGTTCACGGCGGTTGGTAGGGTAGAGGAACGCATACGGGCACTGCAGGAAGGTTTTCAAATTTACGTGCCCAAGCCGATCGAGCCTGCTGAGTTGGTGGCGGTGGTGGCAAGTTTGGCGGGACGCCCGAAGGATTTTAGATTTTAGATTTTAGATTTTAGATTTACTCGGCGATGACGGAGTTCGTAACTACAAACCAATTTTCTTGCATTCGAGCGATCGGATAATTCTTAGGACTAAGGCTAACTGGCACTATATACTTAAAATTTAAGCTTTATTTGCGAGACTTGCCCTTAGTCCTAATCCGGCCGAAAAACTTTTTTTAGTATTAGTTAGACTTAGAGCTAATTTGTCAAGTCCCGAAAGTTATGAATTTAATTTACGTCACAGTGTGTAGTTTTTGATACTGATAGCAGTTTCTCAAAGGAATGCAACTGTAGACAAGTTCCAAACCCCGATCATCATCAGTATTACGATTTCTAAAATCTAAAATCTAAAATCTAAAATCTAAAATTGTATGAGGTTCAGGGACGATCGCTCTTAACAGTCTCTCCTCAAATATCAAGTTCAGCAATTAGCTGCTTCATTAAGCATGACTCATATTTACAATTAACCTAATTTGTCATACCCCAAAAGTTATAGATTTAATTTAAGTCAAAGTTTTTAGCTTTCGATCGCAGGTGCAGGGACGATCGCCCCTAACACTATTTCCTCCAATATCAAGTTCAGCAACCAGATGCTTCATGAGAAAAATATGCGGCCGGCGTAAATGCTTCTAACACGCCTCTATTGCCCGCCGTGCAAAGATTTTTTGGTTTTTGGATGTGGACTGGTCGCCCGCTTCCCACTATCGACGGCTAGATACCAATTGCACCCGGCCGGCATCCATTTCATCCATTAATAACTCTAAAGCCTCATAATCAATATCCGAGATGTACCCCAAACGGGTGAGCTCGTAGTTGATTTCGTTTTCAATGTCAGGCGTCAACTGCTTAATGTAGAGGGCTTTTTCTACAAGTTGACGAATAGCATGAGTTGCTTGCATAGTAAGTCGGAGAACTCCGTACATTTTTATTCTCCTCTGAAGTGTCGAGCAAACAGGTGATCTAGATCAGAACTAACAAGTGATTTAAATTACAATGTTCAGTTTTATCTAACAGCTAGGGCCAAGTCGATCGCAATTTTTATAGTTACCAAGACTCAACCTGCAGGTATCAATAAAAAATAGTATAGTAGCTTACGTTTCCTCCCCAAATCTTATGCAAAACTTCATAAAGAAGAGTCAATAAATAAAGATTCAGTAAAACTACTGACAACAACTGGTCAGTTTGCCTCGGATTAAGTTAGGCTCAGAGGAATCAAGTAGGTTTAGGCTTACATCCGTCCAGCGCAGTAGTTGAAAATACGTAGCAATCATAGGTTTGACATATGCAGACACTTCTTGCCCATAAACCAATTACGGTGATTCGACCCCTAGACTACCTGAATGCAGCCACCTGCGGAGAATTCGGCGTACAACTAATGACAGCAATTGCAGCCCCCGGTGTTGTAGCGGTACTCGTAGATTTGGACGCGGTAAAATTTATTGACAGTGCAGGTTTGATGGCATTGGTTTCGGGCCTCAAGCAGGCGAAAAAAATGGGGCGCAGGTTTAGTCTTTGCTCGGTATCCCCTGGGATTAAGATGATTCTGGAACTCAGCCAACTGGATCGAGTGTTTGAGATATTTGAAAATGTCGATAGCTTTGAAGCCGAAAACTCCTGCGTAACACAACACTGATAGAGCCTCCTGGGCGACGAGAACAGGCAAAAAAACACAGCAAATTCGGTTAAATGCCCGAAAAGACAGACTACTGTCGTTGGCGTGTTGGCAGATTTTAAGGTAGGCTGCTTAAGAGTCGCAACTATTTAGCGAGTCGAGCCGTGGCAGTAAAAGTCGAAGAATTACTTACAGCAGAGATTAATCAGCCTGCTCGTTATCTGGGAAACGAATTGGGGGCGACGCACAAGCCTTGGGACGCGGCGTCTGTGCGCTGGGTTCTCACTTACCCAGAAGTTTATGAAGTTGGTGCTTCCAATCTGGGGCACATCATCCTTTACAACATTTTGAACGCAGGGCCGAGACAGTTGTGCGATCGGGCTTATTTGCCCGCCGCCGACTTGGCAGCAAAACTGCGATCGACCAAAACTCCCCTGTTTGCCGTAGAATCAAGGCGATCGCTCACAGAATTTGATATTCTGGGCTTTAGCCTCAGCTACGAACTAGGAGCAACAAACATTCTGGAAATGCTGGATTTAGCCGGCATTCCCCTAACTTGGCAAGAAAGAGCGACAAATGCCCAAAACGGTGCTCAAATTCCGCTGATTTTTGCTGGCGGGCAAACAGCAACTTCTAATCCCGAACCCTACGCGGACTTTTTTGACTTCATCGCTTTGGGAGATGGAGAAGAGTTGCTGCCAGAAATTGGCTTGATTTTGGCAGAAGGCAAAACTAATAATTTGAGCCGAGAAGCATTGCTGCTGGATTTAGCGCAAATTCCAGGCGTCTACGTCCCGCAATTCTACGATATGGCGGCCGACGGTTCTGTTCATCCCAACCGCCCGCAAGTTCCACAACGAATTCTGCGCCGCGTGGCAACTCCGATACCAGCTTATTCGATCGGCCTGGTTCCCTACGTCCAGACAGTACACGACAGACTGACAGTAGAAATCCGCCGGGGATGCACCCGCGGCTGTCGCTTCTGTCAGCCGGGAATGCTGACTCGCCCCGCGCGCGATGTCGAACCGCAGCAAGTCGTAGAGGCGATCGAACAAGGGATGCAAGCCACCGGGCACAGCGAGTTTTCCCTGCTTTCCCTGAGTTGTTCCGACTATCTGGCACTCCCAGCAGTCGGGATGGAAATCAAAAATCGCCTGAAAGATAAAAATATTTCTCTGTCTCTACCCAGCCAGCGAGTTGACAGATTTGACGATAATATTGCCGACATTCTCGGCGGTACGCGACAAGGCGGTTTGACTTTTGCGCCGGAAGCTGGTACTCAGCGGATGCGCGACATCGTTAACAAAGGTTTGACCAACGAAGAATTGCTTCGGGGTGTCAAAACTGCGGTCGATCGCGGCTGGGATAAAATCAAGCTGTATTTTATGATCGGTTTGCCGGGAGAAACAGATTTTGATGTTCTCGGCATCGCCGAAACAGTCCGCTGGCTGCACAGGGAATGCAGGATCAATGGCCGGCGGGGACTGAATTTTAACTTGACAATTTCTAATTTTACCCCTAAGCCTCACACTCCTTTTCAGTGGCACTCGGTTTCTACTGCTGAGTTTTCCCGCAAGCAAAAACTCCTGAAGGAAGAGTTTCGGGGGATGCGGGGCGTCAAGGTGAATTACACTGATGTGCGGATTTCGGCAATGGAGGATTTTGTCGGACGGGGCGATCGACGTTTGGCTGCTGTAGTCCGCCGCGCTTGGGAACTTGGCGCGGGTATGGATGCGTGGTGGGAAAGTTTGGATCAGGCTTACAAAGCTTGGACTCAGGCGATCGATGAATCTGGCCTTACCTGGAAATACCGCCAAGTCGAAAGCGGCGAGTGGAATCTTTTTGAGAAGGAAGAGGAGCACGACACGGATGCGGACACGGATACACGGATGAATTTACCAGCGGGGGCGGGCACGGGGGCACCGCCCCTACTGGATCAACCTTTGCCTTGGGATCATTTAGATACGGGGATTGACAAAAACTGGCTGAAAATTGACTTGCAAAAGGCTTTGGAAGCAGCGACGGTTCCCGACTGTTCCTTTGAAGGGTGTTCGCGCTGCGGGGTTTGTGGCACTGATTTCGGACACAATGTGGTTGTGGATGCGCTGCCAATTCCTGAGTTTGCTGGGGAGTTTGTCCCGAATACGGAGCGGAAACAGCGTTTGCGGGTTTGGTTCGGGAAGGTGGGCGATATGGCTTTGGTTGGTCATTTGGATTTGATCCGATTGTTGGATCGAGTAGTCCGCAGAGCCGATTTGCCGATTTCGTTTACCGGCGGGTTTCACCCGAATCCTCGGATTTCTCTGGCAAATGCTCTGCCTCTGGGTGTTACCAGCACTGGGGAAATTGCTGACTTTGAGCTCACTGAGTCGATCGATATTGAGAGTTTTCGGGAAAAGTTGGCCGCTAAGCTGCCGGAAAATATTCCGATTTACAAGGTTGAGTCGATCGATCTTAAGGCTCCTTCTGCTAACCAGTTGTTAGAAGCAGCGGAGTACGTGATTACTGTGGCTTTAGGGGGTTCGTTGACAGAAAATGGCGAATTAGACCATGAAAATTCTGCTCCTGTCTCCGTAGCTCCTGATGCCAACTGGGAAGCTTGGGTCAAGACGATCGTCGAAACCGAGGCTTTTTGGCGGGTGCATACTACTAAGTCGGGAAAGACGAAGGATGTCAATTTGCGCGATCGGCTGCACAAACTAGAACTTGTAGAGCACAAACCCGACAGCAGCACATCTGCTAGGGGTGCTACATCCGAAGGTAGAGCCGTCTTGCGGTTTACCGGCAGTTGTCGCAGCGATGGCAACTTGCTAAAGCCAGAACATATTGTGTTCATGCTCGAACAAGTCAGCCAGCAGGAAATTCAGCTTCTACAGGTTGAGCGTAGTCAGCTAATCCTGGGTTATGGTTAAAATAGGGAAGCCGCGGTGGAATATTTCACCTTCGGCTCTCGATCGGGATGTGTCGTTTCAAGCTATAATCGCTTGTTATGGAAGCCGCGGTGGCTCGAGCGCTTTAGTCGCTCGCCGCCCTCGTCAACCAGCAACGCGGGCTGGGTGCAATTTGCTTCTGTTCAAGACTTTAAGCCTTTTTGTTGTACATTCACGGGCTAAATCTAGCGCCAAACCCGCCGGAGCGGGGTCTGAACCAAATTTAGCGATTAATTTCGAGCGATCGACTGGTTGTCGGTGGTCGGCTTATTCAAAAATCTCACGGTTCAAACCGCAGAGCGGGTATTCAACAATAGATGTTTTTGGCGGGTCAAAAAACGCAGATAAGCCCCCGACTTAAGTCGTGAAGAACCAAAAATTTTAGATTTTAGACTTTAGTTCAATCTTCCAGATTCATCTGTGGAGTAAATCTAAAATCTAAAATCTAAAATCTAAAATCGACTGACCCGTCAAAAAACGGAAATAAGCCCCCGACTTAAGTCGTGAAGAACCAAAAAATTTAGATTTTAGACTTTAGTTCAATCTTCCAGATTCATCTGTGGAGTAAATCTAAAATCTAAAATCTAAAATCTAAAATCGACTGACCCGTCAAAAAACGGAAATAAGCCCCCGACTTAAGTCGTGAAGAACCAAAAATTTTAGATTTTAGATTAAAGTTCAATCTCCCAGATTCATCTGTGGAGAAAATCTAAAATCTAAAATCTAAAATCTAAAATCGACTGACCCGTCAAAAAACGGAAATAAGCCCCCGACTTAAGTCGTGGAGAACCAAAAATTTTAGATTTTAGACTCTAGTTAAATGTCCCAGATTCATCTGTGGAGTAAATCTAAAATCTAAAATCTAAAATCTAAAATCGACTGACGAGGTTTTAGGGTTGGCAGGGGCGGAGGTTGCAGTCGAATGCCAAGGTGGGGTATGTTGAGTGCGATCGCACAAGAATTCAACAAAAGTCCTTACGCTTTCACTCCTACCTACTTTCCCTCAAAACCAGCCCTCAACCACCACGCAAGCGGAGTTATCAGTTCGTAGTGTTAAGTTGTGTGTTAAGAAATTAGTACGGTGTCAATGAATTTATTCGCGCTCGTTCAAAGGAAGAGTTGTAAGTGTTGAATTTTGAGTATTGATTTCGCAATTGTCAACTCAAATCTCAATAGTGCTAACTCGATAAAAGCCTCCTTATTTCTATCTCTCAGATTTATCTGCTGAGCATAACTCATAACTCTGTACGGGCGGGTTTAACTACTTTATCTGTAACAGTTAACAGTCAATAGTTAACAGTTAACAGTTAACAGTGAACGGTCAACAGTTAACTTTCTTTCCACCCTGCACCAACTCACAGCTAATAACTCTTCAAGCTACTACTAATTACAGTCTAAGTCAGAGGCACTATGAGTGCGTAAGTGTCTCTAACTTGCTGCCAGTTTTTTGAGGAAATTGAATGACAAAGCAGATAGTTATAGCAGAGCAGCATCGCATTGCTGCCGTATTTTCAGAAGATCAAATCCAAGAACTTGTGGTAGCCACAGGCAGCCACCAAGTCAGTGACATTTACTTGGGAATTGTTGAAAATGTACTCCCTGGGATAGATGCGGCCTTCGTTAATATTGGCGATCCAGAACGTAACGGGTTTATGCACGTCACAGACCTCGGCCCGCTGCGCCTTAAACGCTCGGCAGGAGCAATTACAGAACTCCTGACCCCCCAGCAGAAAGTGGTGGTACAGGTAATGAAAGAACCGACGGGCAGCAAAGGCCCCCGGCTGACAGGCAACATTACCCTGCCGGGCCGCTATTTGGTACTGATGCCCTACGGCAGGGGAGTCAATCTCTCACGGCGGATCAAGTCGGAAGCCGAGCGCAACCGCCTCAGAGCCCTGGCTATTTTGGTGAAACCGGCCGGGATGGGGCTGCTGGTACGCACTGAAGCTGAAGGGATGACCGAAGAAGCGATCATGGAAGATTTGGAAGTGCTGCAAAAACAGTGGGAAGCCGTTCAACTTGAAGGCGGTACCTCGCGGGCGCCGGCACTGCTCAACCGCGATGACGATTTTATCCAGCGGGTGCTGCGAGATATGTTCAGCGGTGACGTGAATCGGATTGTGGTGGACTCGCAAAATGGAATTAAGCGGGTGAAGCAGCAGTTGATGAGCTGGAACGGCGGTAAACTGCCGGCGGGAGTTTTGATCGACCACCACCGAGAGCGCGCCTCGATTTTAGAATTTTTCCGCGTTAACGCTGCGATTCGAGAAGCCCTCAGACCAAGGGTTGATTTGCCTTCGGGCGGTTATGTGATTATCGAGCCGACTGAGGCGCTGACGGTGATCGATGTCAACTCTGGTTCGTTTACTCGATCGGCGACGGCTAGGGAAACGGTACTCTGGACAAATTGCGAAGCAGCCACGGAAATTGCTAGACAACTGCGGTTACGCAATATTGCCGGGGTGATTATTGTTGACTTTATTGACATGGAATCCCGCCGCGATCAGTTGCAGGTGCTGGAACATTTCAATAAAGCTCTCAAAGCTGACAAAGCTCGACCGCAAATCGCTCAACTGTCGGAATTGGGACTGGTAGAACTGACTCGCAAGCGCCAAGGTCAAAATATTTACGAGTTGTTCGGCCACAGTTGCCCTACTTGCAGCGGGTTGGGTCATCTGGTGCACTTGCCTGGGGAAGAAGACTTCGCCGCAGCGGTGCGGGAATCGGGCGATCGCACTGTTGCTACGTCGAACCGCGTTTTGTTGAATTTGCCCGAAGGATTGGAACGCCGCAGCTTGACGCCTGTGGCTGCTGCAACTACTGCCCCGGTGCGGGAAGAACGCCCCCCCGAACCTGCTAGGGCTGCTTGGGAGCCTCAAAGCGAAAGTTTGGATTTTGAGAGCGGCAGCAACGCATCGCCTTTGGACTTGCTCAACCATCCCAGCTATCAGGATTTGGGGAACGGAACTAGACGGCGCCGCCGCCGCCGGATTGGCGAAGAGCCTTTTGCCCTCCCGGTGGAGGAGGAACCGGTACGTAGCAAGTTGCGACTGCCGAATACTTCGAGCGCGCCCGTCGCGGATACGCGCTCTGAGTATCTTGCACCCCCCGGCATCCGGGCGGCTTCGGAGGGCTTCGGGCTGGTGAATATGGCTACTGTTGGCAGGCGCGAGGATTTCGATCGCGTGCGTCCGGCTAAGTCTGAGTTGATGAAGCCGATGGTGGAGCCTCCAGAGGTGATTTCGGTGGAAATGACGGCGGAAGAGCAGGATGTTTATGCTCTGATGGGGGTTTCTCCTTTGGTGCTTACTGATCGCAGTGTCAAAAATCCTAAGAATGCGATCGTTTCGGTGACTCTCCCAGGAGCGGCCCCCAACAAGCCGCCTTTCGAGCAGCTCGAATTTGAATTTGAAGCGACGACGCCTCCCCAGAATGTTGAGGATGAGGAACGGGATTATTATCCAGAAAGGTCGGTAGTTGAGCCTGTTTTTTCTGAGGCCGATGATGATGATGATGATGATGATGATGATGTCCAAATTTATGGCGAGAGTTTGATCGACGAAACTGATGATTTTGATCGGATGGAGGAACCCAGTGATGTGATGGACGAATCCCAGGAGCCGATCTCACTCAATGAGCCGATCGAATCCCCTGAGCCGATCTCACTCAATGAGCCGATCTCACTCAATGAGCCGATCTCACTCAATGAGCCGATCGAATCCCCTGAGCCGATCGAATCAAGCGAACCCGAGGAGCCTGCTATCAACCGTCGCCGGCGCCGTCGCTCATCTGCCCTTGTGGATGAATAGTTATGAAAGAAGAGGGAAGAGAGAAGAGGAAAGAAAGAAGAAGGAAGAAGGAAGAAGTAGAAATTTTTACTCTCTTCCCATCTTTCCATCTTCCCCTTTCCCCCTCTCCCTCGAACGCTCTGGTAATTGCGGGTGTGGATGAAGTCGGACGAGGCGCTTTGTTCGGGCCGGTGGTGGCTGCGGCCTGCATTTTGCCCGACGAAGTTCTCGATGAATTAGCAAGTTGCGGGGTTCGCGACAGCAAGCAGTTGAGTGCCACAGCCCGGAGTCGGTTAGCTGTGAAAATCCGGGCTGTGGCGGTTGACTGTCAAATTGGTGTGGCTTCGGTGCGGGAGATCGATCGCCTCAATATTTTGCAGGCTTCTTTGTTGGCGATGAAACGGGCGATTTTGAAGTTGAAGGTGACGCCGGATTTGTGTTTGGTTGACGGGAATCAAAGGATTCCCAATTTGGCGATCGAGCAAGAGACGATGATTAAGGGTGATGCGCGATCGATTCAGATTGCTGCTGCTAGTATTGTGGCGAAGGTTTGGCGCGATGAATTAATAGTACGTTTGGCTGTTAAGTATCCTGAATATGACTTGACAAATAACAAGGGATATGGAACAGCTAAACATAAATTGGCTTTGGAACGCTGCGGTGTATCTGTCTTTCACCGACAATCTTTTAGTCCTTGTCAAAAATAGTTAGTTGTATCTGAAATGTTGCACCAATGTCAATAAGCTTTTATGAACAGGCTTTCCGGCCTGTTAAGCGAGAATGGTGCAATATCTCAGTTGGATCTCACATCTTGCACCATTCTCAACTAGCCCTTGCATTTTGTCCCAAAAGGTGAAAGACAGGGCGTAAAAACAATCAGGTAGGTCAATGTTAACCATTCGTGAACTAACCTGACTGTCAACGGATTACCGTTAGACCGCAGGCTTGTTTTTCCTTTTTTGCAAAGGCTTTTTATAGTGAGGTAGTTCCACCCCCACTTGCTAATATAGTACCAGAGTATTTCCAGGTTATCAAGAGGTATAAAAGAATAATTGTCGCTTTGGGTACCTACACCCGACGAGCCTTTCATCACGCGGGCGTAATTCCCAATGGGGTAAGGGGCGCAGCGCTCAGATTAATCCCCTCTAAATATACGCCCGGGACTTCCCGGCTGGTAGTTAAACAGTAAGTACCAGTATTATTAGTCGCTTTCTCAATCATTACCAATCGTAAGTGCGGGCAGTAATTCGAGTTGAGATCAAAGCCAGGGTTTTATAGCAATCCTCGCATCAGTTTCAATAACTGGTTAACTTCCAAGCTCTGCCTGGGAACCGATGTAAGCGAGGCTCTGCCTCGGCCCAGACTATGGAGGCAGAGCCTCCGGATCTGCGTTACCAGGCTCTTCCTGGTAACGAGTATAATCATTTAGGATTGCTATAGTAATACAGAACATAAGCAAAACTTCTCTATTTAGGGTTCCATACCCAAAGTACCTTACCGTTTTAGTCCGAGCCAGTTTTATGAGGACTTTAGTCCTCACTAGAAACCGCGACTCGTTATCTCGATACGATCGCCCCGATCGCACTTTAGGATTGTTTGATCGGTTGTTCGATCGGCAACTCTATGATAAACTCGGCTCCGTGACCGAGTGCAGACACGCAGCTAAGTTTGCCACCGTGTTCTTGGACAACTTTGTAGGAAATGGACAGGCCTAAACCGGTGCCTTTGTCGGCGGGTTTGGTGGTAAAAAAAGCCTCGAATAACTGCTGGGAAACTTCTTCTGGCATACCGGGGCCGTTGTCAGAAATCCTAATTACAGCATTAGAGTTTTGGACTTCTGTCCTAATTTTAATCTTGCTGCGGTTAGCTTTGACTTCGGCAACTGAACGCCCTTCGTTGTATTCCTCGATCGCGTCGATCGCATTTCCGATCAAATTCATAAATACCTGATTGATTTTCCCAGCATAACACTCAACCAAAGGCAAATTTCCATAGTCCTTAATTACCGCAATTTCGGGATAGTTACCTCTGGCTTTCAGGCGACTTTGCAGAATCAGCAACGTTCCTTCAATCCCTTCGTGCAGGTTAACTTTGCTCATTTGAGAATCGTCTTTGCGGGAGAAATTTCTGAGCGATCGCACGATTTCCCGAATGCGATCGGCCCCAACCTGCATCGAAGACATCGCTTTCGGCAAATCTTCTAGCAGAAACTCTAATTCGATATCCTTAATTTGAGCTTGAATTGCTGCCGGCGGCTGCGGGCAGTGCTTCTGGTACATATCGAGCAAATTCAGCAAATCTTCGGTGTAGTGGCCCACGTGGACGAGATTACCGCAGACGCTGCTAACAGGATTGTTAATTTCGTGAGCAACACCGGCTACCATTTGACCGAGAGTAGACATTTTCTCCGTGTGAATCAGTTGAGCTTGAGTTTGCTGCAATTCGTGCAAAGTATTTTCGAGTTGCAGTTTTTGTTGGGTTAACTCTGTTTGCGATCGCCGCAAAGCTTCTTCACTGCGTTTCTGCTCGGAAATGTCAGTAATTAACCCTTCCAAAGCTATCAATTCTCCCGAGTCGGAAAAAACTCCCAAACCTTGCTCCCAAACCCATTTTAATTCGCCATTTTTAGCAGTAATTCGGTAATTTAGCTGATAGGGTCGATTTTCTTGTAAGGCAACTTGCACGGCATTCCACAAATTCTCGCGATCGTCCGGGTGAGTCAATTCCGAGATAGAAACTTGCCGAGTGCCGATAAATTCTTCAGGAGAATAGCCGGCTAACTGATAGCAACCTTCGCTGACAAACTCCATACTGCGATCGGCATCGTTGCGAAAACGGTAGGCCATTCCCGGCAAATTGCTCATCAGCGTCGCCAAGGCCCGCTGGCTTTCCCGTAGGGCTTCTTCGGCATGTTTGCGATCGGTAATATCCGTCATCACCGCCAGCATACAGAGTTCGCCGTCCAAATTAATCAACTCTGCTGACAGCAAACACACCACCACCGATCCCGATTTCATCCTAAACTCGCATTCCTGATTGCGAACAACACCTTGTTCGTGTAAAATTTGCCTAAAATTCACTCGATCTTCCGGTCTTACCCAAATATTTAACCCCGGTACTGTATTCCAGGTCGTTTCTTCTAAATCATAACCAGTCATCAACAAAAAACTATCATTAACTTCAATAAAACGACCCTCAGCAAAAGTAGTAATAATCATCGGATCTGGGCTTGAGCGAAAAGCCTTAGAAAACTTTTCTTCCGATAAACTCAACTTTTTAATAGCCTCTTCCAACTGACTTGTCCGCTCTTTAACCCGGCATTCCAACACCTCATTAGCCTGCTTCAATGCCTCCTCAGCCTGCACCCGATAAGTGATATCGCGCACCACGCCTTGCAGCCCTATTTTGCCGCCGATATCCATAGAAGTTAGTAGCACTTCCGCCGGAAACTCAGAACCATCCAAACGACGGTGCCGCCAGTCAAAACGGCAATTTCCCGATCGCAAAGCCGTATTAATTCGCTCTTGAGAAAGACTCATAGAATCTTGTCCGTCCGGTTGCAACGGCGGGCTAAATTCCGAAGGATGCTTGCCGCAAAACTCCGATTCAGTGCTGCATCCAAATAACTTTAAAGTAGCCGGATTGCAATCCAAAAAACCCTCTTCGTCTAGCAGCATTACCGCATCAGTCGTCGATTCGTACAAAGTGCGAAACTTTTTTTCCGACGCCTGCAAAGAAGCAATCAACTGCATCTTTTCCTCAGCCGCCCGCTTTTGCTCAGTAATATCCTGCATTACTTGAGAAAAGCCCTGCAACTTTCCCCTTTCATCGCACAAAGGAGTAACAATAATATTCGCCCAAAATCGCGATCCGTCCTTGCGAACCCGCCAGCCTTCATTTTCGTATCTACCTTCGGCCACAGCCCGGATTAATTTTTCTTTGTGCTTGCCGATTTCAATATCATCTTTAGTGAAAAAACACTCCGAATTATTGCCAACTATTTCATGAGATATGTATCCCAAAATGCGTTCTGCACCAGAATTCCAGCTAGCTACATACCCATCTGGATCTAACATAAATATAGCATAATCCTTAACGCCTTCAATTATTAAGCGCAGGCGTTCTTCACTTTCTCGAAGTGCAGATTCTGCTTGCTTGCGCTGAGTGATATCTTCTACAAAACCTTCGTAGTAGAGCAATTT
This sequence comes from Microcoleus sp. B4-C1, assembly GCF_036705285.1. Taxonomy (NCBI): domain Bacteria; kingdom Bacillati; phylum Cyanobacteriota; class Cyanophyceae; order Oscillatoriales; family Microcoleaceae; genus Microcoleus; species Microcoleus sp. B4-C1. The sequence continues at coordinate 16,168 of NZ_JAUBUC010000115.1, forward strand.
ACCTGCTTCATCGCAGACAGCCCGCGCATTCTCAGCGATCCAAATTATTGTTCCGTCTCGGCGATAAATTTGCGACTCAAAATCTGATACGATGCCCTTTTCTTGCAAAGCACAAACAAACTGATCGCGCCGATCGGGATTGACGTAAAGCTGATCGCTAATATCAGTCAGACAGCCCATTAATTCTTCAGCAGAATTATATCCGTAGATGCGAGCCAAAGCTGGGTTAGCGCTGATGTAGCGACCGGATTGGGTTGTTTGAAAAATACCCGACACAGCATTTTCAAACATACTATAATATTTTGCTTCCATTTGGTGCAGTGCCTCCGCGACATTCAGGCATTCTATTGCTTTATTTCCTAATTTTTGATTTCCCACTTGTGAATACCCTGCTCTTGTGTGTGAGTTGAATATTTTGGCTCTACCGCCTGTTAAATTTTAGCCGTTAGTTAAGCTGAAAGATGGTGTGTCGCAACCGGAGACGAGTGTGTTTATTCATCTGTCCTACTGGGCGGTTAGTTGTTAGTGATTGCTGAAATTTTAGTCGATCGGGTATTTATTTGAGGCTTGACTGGCTGTCAGGATCGCATTGGCACATCGATCGGCCTGCGGTGCAGGTGTTCGAGCAAAACCCGCTCCTTGAAATCTCCCTGAATATATTAGCAGTTGAATACCCTGAAATAAGTTAGTAGCAAGGATGTTGTTACAATAAAAGGCCGCGACTTCTACAACCGCAAGAGTCTATTTTTAGAATTTGGGTGAGAGTACGATCGACTCTTACCCGAAGCAACTAACCCACCTGCAAGAGCTAAACGCTCGCTGTCCTTGCTGTCACTCGATTGGAGATTTGAGATTTTAGATTGAAGTTGACTCCACAGATGAATCTGAGGTTCTCCTAATGTCTAAAATTTTTTGCTCTCCACAACTCCTGTCGGAAACTTTTATCGGTTTTTGGGTGCCCTGAGTTACTGTTAAGTATTATTGCTGATAGATAATACAGCAGACTACTGGCAGTTTTACGATTTGGGGTTTCTATGTAAAGTTGGCACAACAATAGGGTAATTGTTGTATCAAAAAATTCATATTCTGCTACTGCGGGCGGAAAAATTCTGTAGCGGTGCTGGCATTTGGGCAAAAATCTGGGCCCGATCGCGCAAAATGTGGTCGGCAAGTCTGGTAAAATCCCGATGATTCTCAGTTTGGCCACAAAGCTCGATCGAGCTAAATTTGACTAGAAACTAATATTAATGACAGATTCTCCTCTACTAGCAACGCCAGAGTTATCCCCTGCTTCAACCCAGACGCCGGATTCTCCTGTGTGGCCAGCCCTCCTGCAACAACTATTAGACAGACAATCTCTCTCACGCGCCCAAGCAGCCGACTTGATGCAGGGATGGCTAGCCGAAGCTATTCCCCCCGTCCTCTCAGGAGCAATTTTAGCGGCCATCCAAGCCAAAGGCATCTGGGCCCAAGAATTGGCAGGAATGGCTCAGGTATTGCATTCTCAGTCGCTTGCAGGTGAGTCGGAGAGCGTTTTCAATCCCAAATCCTCAATCTCCAATCTCAAATTAATTGATACTTGTGGCACAGGCGGCGACGGCGCTTCCACGTTTAACATTTCCACTGCTGTAGCTTTTGTGGCCGCCGCCGGCAAAGTTCGAGTCGCGAAACACGGAAATCGCTCCGCATCGAGCAAAGTGGGTTCTGCTGACGTGTTGGAAGCACTGGGAGTCAACCTCAACGCCGATCCCGCGAAGGTAAAAGCTGCGGTAGACTCTGTGGGCATCACCTTTTTATTTGCGCCTGGGTGGCATCCCGCACTTAAGGCTGTAGCGCCGATCCGGCGCACTTTGAAGGTGCGGACTATTTTTAACCTTTTAGGGCCCCTTGTCAATCCTATGCGCCCTACAGGGCAGGTAATCGGGGTGTTCGATCCTAGTCTGGTATCAACTATTGCTCAAGCTTTGGGCGAGTTGGGGACTGAGTTAGCTGTAGTCGTTCACGGCAGAGAAAAATTGGACGAGGCGGGTTTGGGTGATGTGACTGATTTGGCGGTTTTGTCGGATGGCAAAGTGGAACTCACTACTTTAGACCCGGAAAAGGTAGGATTGACACCAAGTGCGATCGGCTCGTTAAAAGGCGGAAATGTTGAGGAAAACGCCGAGATTTTGCGGAACGTTTTGCAAGGCAAAGGTACGCCCGCACAAATGGATGTTGTAGCTTTGAATGCGTCTTTGGCTTTTCAGGTGGGAGGTGCAATTCCTATGGGCTCTCACGCCGCAGGAGTTTCTATGGCTAAGGATATTTTATTGAGCGGCGAATCTTGGTTGAAGTTGCAGCAGTTGATTGAGTTTTTGAAATGAAGTCAGTTGGGAGTTGGGAGTTGGGAGTTGACAGTTGACAGTTGTTATATCATGTTCGGTCGATTGACCGTGATTCCTGTAGGGGCGGGTTCACCAGCAATAGTCGCCAAAAACCGACAATCTCAAAAACCCGCCCCGACTATGTATGATGCGCGATCGATCGGACTACAAATAACCAGTAATCAATAACAAATAACAACTAACAAATAACAACTAAGGAATGAGAATTAAATAACTTTCACTCTTGAAAGTGGGATGGGCGTCCCGCCCGTCCAAAAAGGACGGGCGGGA
>NZ_JAUBUC010000116.1:0-18482 GCF_036705285.1 Microcoleus sp. B4-C1
CATTTAACAATATAAAATAGGGGCGACCAGACGGCATTTACAATTTTACGGCAAAATTGGGTCTAAAGCCCCGTCCTTATAGGACGGCTTCCTCCTAACTGTATAAAACAAATACAGTTAGAAACACAGGAAATACTCGTTTATATTTAAGGACTTCAACAATGCGGGGATAGACTTCGGGGAAACTCGGAGCATCGGCTACCATTGCATCGCTAATGCCGTGAAGATAGGCTGCTTCTGCGGGGATGGGAACTGTGGGTTTGATGAGCGTATTCAGCAACATTTCACCGAGATGATTGATAATTGCTATCTCTACAATCTCAGCACGCACGAGCCCCGTAGTTTCAGTATCCAGAATCACCCAATCGTTCTGGCTTAATTGTTCTCTTGCCCAAAGAACGGCACTCACCCTATCTTTTTCTATGAAACCTACTTCTCGATACCATTCCCGGTAATCCCGCTTGATTTGGGCTTTGAGGCGGTTGGTGGCAAGAATTTCCAATTGTTTGGGAGATGGCTTTCTTTTGGGTCGGCAGGATGCAGGATTGTTGATGTCGTAGAGGAACACATCGTATTTTCGGGTTGGGATAACGCCTGAAGGTTTTAGAGGCGATAAACCAAGTTCACCCAGTTGTTTTTTAGTTTTCAGGTGCGGTGGCGGCTCGTTAGGTTCACCCCACCAACTGTACTTTGTGAGTTCCATAAGAATCGCTAAACTCCTAAACGAGCGCGCCTTAATTTAAGCGTTTCGAGTTTAGCCAACACAACATCTGGCGACTGCGATTCACCAGCTTTTACGGCAAACTGCTGGACTCCTTTGTGAAAAATTGCATAGTATCCATTATAACCGTCAATATTTGGCTCTAAATCAACCCACTTAACATATAGTTCGTCGCCAACCGCTTTAAATTCAATCTCCTGCAAAGCTTCTTTTTTGATACGTCTTGCCAGTCGCAAGGCAGCCTCAATAGCCTCTTTTCGTGCCGTCACAGCCGAAAGTTCGCCATCGTAAACCAAGCGCTCGCTCAGGAATATCTGACCAGTCCAAATTGTCGAATTAAATTTGTTGGTAATTGGCTTGATGTTTCTGATTTCACCCCGAAGTTGTAGCAGCTCGTACAACATGATGATTCAGATATAGCCTTTCTCAGAAAGATGAGGTACTCATGGGCATAGGCCTCCGTGGGCATAGGGCATAGGCCTCCGTGGGCATAGGGCATACCTCACTTTTTTGAGAACCGCTATATACCCAGGGTCATGATTTAAAAACAGACATTTCTATTATAATAAATTTGCTGAGTTTATCTCTTATTCTCGCTGTTCTTGTTTGGGAATCGCCAAAATTACTCATATTTTTACCTATCCAAGAAATCGGCAAAATGTGCAATCAAAGCCGCCGTTCCGTATTTACGAACTAGGTAAATAAATACGGGCTTGCCGACGCTTGAATACGAACGCGGCGAATCCTTATCTGGTTTGGTGCATTTCAGGACATTTTTAATAATATCAGAGGCATTGCGACTCGTATCTAGATACGCTAATACCTGCTCGAAAAGAGCCGATTCCGTTGTTTCACAGAAGTACCTGGATACGAGAGACGCGCCGTCTAAAATCGGAGACTCTTTATCTGGTAAGGGTTCTAGAGGTATCCGACCGTCCTTTGGGGTTTGGGGTGTGGATACGTCAGGTTCTTGCGTATCCCGCTCCGAATGCTCCCCTGTTTCAGCAATTTCTGATGACTTAAAAGTCTCTTCAAGGCGCTGTTTGGCTAGTTCCCAAAGTTGTTCTGGGTCATCAGTTTCGCTTGTTTGGTAAACTCCCATATTCTCTTTATTCGTGTCAGTGATTGGCTCAATTGGCTCTTTTAGAACCTTTCGTTTCCATTGGCTCAAGTCGGGTACAACAGCCGGGAATTCACCTAACTCGCAGCTAATCCATGCCGCTCTATTTCCCAGCGCTTCCAAGTAATCTCGAACTTGTTGGTACTTGGCGTATTGTTCGGAATCCTTGGGGAATTTGTTGCGGTATGATTCACATTCTTCTACTGCAAACTTGCCCATGTAAATGCTACAGAAACACTCAGCTAAATCGCTTTCACCCTCCAATCCCCAAGTTACAACTTGTCTACCCTGCGCTAAAGCAAAGATGCGGATGTTGGTTTCCCTGGCTAAAGTAATCATTTCACCCATAATTTGCTTGGCACTAAGAGAAATAATCTGTTTGGTTTTGCGATCGACAATCGCTCTTACATTACGCGAAATTGCTTTCCATTCATCAACAGCTACATTCCAAATGGGTGAATCAATCCCCTTTGCCATTAATGCTGTACGCCGCACTCTTTCACCTTGCAGTGCTTCCAAAGATGAACGGATAGCTTGGTAATCTTCAGGCACTCCTATTACATCTAAGCCAATCCATTGATGCGGCCACCGTTTGACCGTAATTACCGACTGCTTTTGGGATGGCATCACATCCATCAGCCAATCAAATAGCGTGGTTTTTCCGCATCTGGTAGCTGCAACTCCTCTAATGTGAGGAAACATCTCAGGAGTGTCCCTAAACTGCTTCCAATCAAAGAATTTCACTCCTAATTGGGGAGTTACTGGTAGTTCTACACCCAATAATTGATTGCTCTTTGGTGCGGGTGCTGCGTTTTGTTCGACTTGGGCATCTTCAAATTCCTGGAACCTTGATTCCATTGAAGCCGGCAAAGATTTAGGGGTTGTCAAAGCATCCAACAGTTCAGGGTTCTTCTCTAAATAAAGTGTGTTGTAGCCGTCATAGAGTTCGCGCTTGAAGTCCTTCACTCTCAAGTCAGCAGCAATCGCTGTTTTCTGGATTTCTTCGCTCTCCAAAATGTCACTTGTAGTTGCTTCTAATTGCTTTTGCCGTGCCTCAAATATCGCAGCCTCTTCCTCGCTCTTTCTCTGCTTCACCGATGCTGCACCCGATGTGAAATAACCCGCACCAAAGCTTATCGCACCAATTACGCCGGATGCAGTACGCAGCAGCCCCCAGCCTTGATGCAGCTTCACAAACTTGGCATTCTTGGGATACTTTGAACCCGATACTATAACAGGCGTACAAGGGTTTGTAGCTCCATTGCAGTAACTGACGTGTTTGTCGAAGTAGCCGAACAAACTAAGTCCGGTGCATCCGATACCTGCAATCAAAATAGCGAGCGTACTTTTCATCTCAACCTCCTCCGCACCAATGCGACCGACAAAAGCAACATCACCGCCACACCCACAATCACAAGAAGCTGCCACACTCTTGTTAAGCCAAAGCCTACGCTTAAAGGCATATTTGCCAGCAACCACGCCACGTCCCAAAATGCAGCCATAGTTCCGATAAGCACTGCCAATCCACTGATCCGCCTCATGGATAGTAAATAAGAGGTTGGGTTTTTTGGTTTTACTACAAACAGGAACCCGGCTACTAAAATCACTGCAACGAGCATTACAGGAGCACTGAGAATCCTCGCAACGTGAGCAATTGACAACCCAATCGTAAACCAGAATCCTTGACCGCAGAAGCTATTTAAGTTCTTGAGAAACCTCAATTGGTCTGATTCTTCTATGTCGGGGAGTTGTGGTTGTTGTGAAGGTGGAGAGACAGGAGGGTTTTGAGGTTTGGGGATGAGAAATGGTGGCAACTGCATGGCTACTTCCCTGAGAAATAATCAAAGGCTTTACCACCCCATTTTTTTAGCCAACCACTTTGATTGGTAGCGCTATTGCTAGCGTTAGTGGTAGCGTTATTGGCAACGTTATTGGCAGCGTTAGTGGCAGCAGGACTTAATTGTTTGCTGCTAGATGATGGCAAACCCAATTTCCCGCGAGTACCGTAAGCGAACAAGTCTTTTATCCTATTTCTCTCTTCGCTTTTTGCCTGTTGAGCTGCTTGCCGTTCCGCATAGTTTGCTGCTTCTGTGTCTGGTTTTTGGGATAGCGCCTCTTTTTGACGGACTAATCTGTTAGCCACTATCTGAAGAGAAATCTCAAGGTCGTATTCGGCTAAATCACCGTAAGCGATAACTTCTTGGTCGAGAAGTCTGACGCCAACATCCGAATCTTTGGCCAGTTTTTTAGTATTGGCCTGCCAACCTTTCCATGCCAAGAACACGTCGAGCGTGGCTCGATCGATCTTCTCCATGCCCTTAGCACCGGCTTTGACGCAGCGGGCTACAAACTCGTTGTATTTTACGACGCCATCAATATAGTCGTTGACGTGTTTTTCTAACTTGTCGAGGTTGTCAATGAGAAACTTGATTTCTTCAACTGAATCTACGAATGCTCCCAATTCTTCCTCGGACATCCCCGCAAACGCTGATGGGTCAAAACCGTAGTATCCCTGAAAAGTAGTCAACATTTCAGGTGCGCTATCAAATGCTTTGACTTTGCCGACTAGGGCTGGGGCGATGGCTCCACCGCCTGTGTATTTAACAATTTGGCTCATGGTTTGTCTCTTTTAATTAATTTTGAGTTATGTAGTTGATTTAGCATTGATTACTTTCCCCCAAGTGACGGTGCAAATTGATAGCTGTTGTTCGTACTGTTGTCGATATTCTGGTCGCCTTGAACTACTGTTGGCGGTAAATCTTTTACGGCTTGCCGATAACCGTCGTGGTAGATAGATTGACCTGCGTAAATTAGCAGAGTGGGGATAGCTGAGAATAGAATTGACGCACAAATGACCGAGAGCTTATCCGACATAGTTGTTACCTCGAAGTTTCATTGGGACTGAATGAAATGTAAACCTGTCCTTGACTGCTACATTTAAGTTGTACTCCTTAGCTCTATATGTGCGCCTTGCTCAATCCGGTAACAAAATCTCGTTGTCTGTCTTGCTAAAGATGACATTTTTACCGTATTCCACACAGTAAGGCTTTAGTAACTGATACTTTTCATCCCGGTCAGTAAACAGGATGTGTACCAGTTTTTGTTCTTGCCATCCTGAATTGCAGTGTTTAACTGTTGCCAAGACTTCTCTGATTTTCAAGCGCATCCTCCTACCAATACAGCCACTTCGCTCACTTTACTGATTGTCGCAAGCTTAGACTTAACAACCCGCCACAATCTCAATCCAGGACACACTAAATACAACTCAATGAAACCGTAACTTTCCAGCATCAGACAAACCTCATTAGCGCGATTGTTTCTTCAGCATAATTGTCATCACTTGTAGGAGAATAGCCCGCAGAGGTAATAGTTTCTGTGCGGGCTTTTTCCTGAAGCCGGTAAATTAAATAAATCAGCAATTTATCTACTACCTGCTTCTGTTGTGATCTCCGTTGTCTGAGTTGTCGAAGTTCTCGCAGTCGAGCGATGCAGTTAGCATTTTTTTTGGCTCCGTTTCCCTGGTTTCCAATGCTAAACGTCCACTGTCTATCCCTCCAATGAAAACATCAAGTGCATCAAATATTTCGTTGCCCAAATCACCAAAATCTCCGTTAGCGATATCTTCCAGAGCATCGGAAATACCGCCTCCAAAGATAAAATCCTTGGTACTCTGCCTTACTTTTTGCCTCGCCTCGTTCAGTTTTGCTTGGACGTTGTTCAAACCTTGTTCTGCATTCTCGGTAGAACGGGTTGTGCGTTTTTGTTTACCCGCGCTGCTATTTTGAGCTGCCTTAGCTTGCTCTACTGCTTTCTTGTCCGTTGTGTTCATGGTGGTAAAACTCCTCAATGATTTGATTGATTGATTGGATAGCTTTAGTCCTGCCTCGTTCCTTGACTAGCTGCCTGAACAACCACATGATTTCGCTGTCGGCTCTGTCAAATCCCTTGCGCCGTCGCGCTCGCGTGCGTTTGGGCGAAACTTCTTTGTCGGTCGGGGTTTCTTCCGATTCTGAGACTTCAATTTCTTCAACACCCTCCTGCAATCGAATAAGTTCTAATTCTTTGAGTACCGCAGCATCCCGCCTCAGTTGAGTTAGAGAAATATTCATTGCACCGGCTAGCGTTCCGTTCGTCGTCCAGTCAATTTGTTCGGGAATTATTGCTGATAGCGGTCGAAACATGGTCGTTACTTGGTTGTTTCCCAGGCGTTAAATGGTCGGGCAATCTTTTACCAACCACTTAACGACCGCATGAAAATCAAAAAAAATTATTTCCTTTCTGGAGTGCTAAATGATTTGGCATCCCAGATACCCCAGACTTCGCGGGCAGAAGCTACGGCATCTTGAAGTGCTTCTACTTGCGATCGCCCGAAAACTATAATCTGGCGGGGTGGATTGTACTTGCGGGTGACGGTAACGCTCCACTGCAATTGATGGCTTTTGAGTGCTTTCATCGATCGTCCCTCCCGTCGCCCGGAGATGGTGCAGCTTCCGATGAAGCCAACAGGGAACCGGAGAGTAAGCGAATTAGGCGCAGGGCTTCGGGTTCGGAAAGCCAAACATCCAAGTGTTCCAAGGAATCGGAAAACAAATCCGATAGTTCGCATTGAGAGAGCGCTTGGAGTACCGTCGATGAATAGTGCTGGGCGTAGGTTATCGCTTCGATGAGGGCAAGCTTTTGGATGCGATTGCAAGTGCTCAACAGCGATTGCCAGCAAGAATGGAGTTGGCGGCTGGAGAATTGGTCGGCTATTGCTTCTACTAAGGCGATGGCTTCGGATTCACTGGGCAAGAAATCAAAATCTTGCGGCCACTTATCGCCAAGACATTCAACAGTACCGCACTCTTTAATAGAGCGGGTGAGCGTGTCCCTTTGGCGCAGCGAATAAACGACCGCTTCCATCAAAACCCAAAGAGCGGGTTCTGCCATCGCGTCCACGGATGCCAACAACGAAGGGTACAAAGAAGCGCTCGTCACTTTTGGCGTTGCAGCAGCAGCGGACACCTCAACCGTTATCGGTATCGGTATTTGTGTCATGATTGAAAAACCTCATTAATGTGAGTGCCGTACCCCGCCCCAGAAGATTTCCAGTCATAGGGGGCGGGGTTTGGTTTTGGTGTTAAGCCATAACTGTGTATGCACAGACGTAACTATGTATGCACAGACATATCACTTTTGTTTAGGTGTTGTCAAGCCCTATGATGAAAATTGTTAATTGTGCATACACAGACAAATGACCAGAAAACCGGCTGAACGCAGCGCTTGGGGCGAAAACAAAGAGCGCTACAGCATTTTTGTGACTCCTACGGCAATGAAAGCGATCGACACCAGGGCTGAGGTGCTTGGAATCTCGCGCTCTGAATTCTTGGAACAGTTCGCCCGCCTGGTTGCAGGGATGACCGACACTGAACTAAAAAAGGAGGATAGGGAGGAATTGACCAAAAGTGTTGGAGCAAAGTATCGCATTAGCCCGCGAAGAACTTGCTGGCCGCGGTTTGTTTCTCAAGCGTAAGGCTAAGGGCGCTCGGGTTCAATTGCTAAAAAATCAAATTATGGAATGGGAAACACTACTTGAAAAACTAGGTTGAACTTTCGTATACACCAAGCTTGGACTGTCGGAGTTTAGTGTATAGGCCACGTAGAGCGCGATGAAGCGTCAAAGGAGTTTTTGATGAGTGAATCAGTTAGAGCCGTCAGGGCTTCCGTGCAAATAGGTTCCCTCACAGTCGATGGGTTTATGTTGCCAGACGGCAGTTACCGGATGAGCCAAACACAGGCGGCTGAGTGTATTGGGGATGATCCAGTTTACGCCAGAAACTTTTTAGGTTCTAAGGAGGGTAAAGCCATACTGGGTGAGGGTTTTACGCCAGAAACTTTTGAAGTTGACCCCACGGGACAAGTCAGAGGACAAACTCGCATTCGGGGATGGCCCTTAAGTGTTGTTTATGCTTACTGGATTTACCGCTGTTACAGAGGAGTTAAACCTGCTTTTGACTTAGTTGTGGCTTTGGGTACTGAAACCTTAGAGCGCCGATTTGACATAGCTTTCGGCGTTACTCGCACCGAATCCGAACGCAACGAACTGCTTGGCCAGCGAGTCCAGCAACTCGAACGCGACCTGCGAATGTTGGGCAACGCTTACTCTGCTGAAGACGAAATTCGGTGGGAGCGCGACTACTACGAGCGCTTGCAAGCGTGAAAACGGCATCGACCCTTGGAGAATTCCGGGGGGTGAGGATGAACCGGGTTAATTGCGATCGGCAACAATTGGGATTTTTCGATTCGGAAATTCCTTGTCAGCTAACGTTCGCTCGCAATACGTCCGCGTATAGAATTTGAAAAGGCTGTTGTCAACAAGCGACCGCCCGCATCGATTAGACCAGACCAAAAAAAAGTCCGCTATCTATAGAAGAGACGGCAGACAATCAAAAATAAAAAACTTTAGATTAATCATAGTCTATTTCTGCCATTACTGCCACATTTGCACCTTTGCACATCAACGGTAGTTACAGCAGAGCCGTCTCTTCTACATTTAGCGGGTTTTTGCAATAAAAACCAGCACGCAGCGCTATGAGTAGCGAAAGAGGCATCTATGAATATTGCAGATCAATTTTTATCAACTACCGCGTACCTTTGCCCCAAACACAAGACCCACATTGAGAGCCGGGGGCTGTTGAATAATTGGAGTTACGCCAACTGCCGAACCGTCTCTGCTGACGAGGCATCATTTTACTTGGGCTATACCGCCAAGTCTGGTGGCATCTTCTTTATTGGTGCAGGCACACAATTTCAGTTCAGGCCAGACAAGCCCTGGAAGTCAAGAGAAGATAAAAAGGCACCGAAGTACCGCACCCCGTTAGGGGAATATGACGCTTTTCTCCCCCAGCATCCAACCGACAAGGACTATTGGGATACCGAAAAGCTTGCAGAGCATTGCTACCACATTAACGGTCAGCCCTACATCTTACTAACTGAAGGAATTTGGAAAGCCATCGCGGGATGCTGTCATGGTTTACCCACAATTGCATTGATGGGAATCAGCATGGGGCTGACTGCCAAGAAAAACGACTTGCAGAACAAACGCTATCTCGTTCCCACCCTAGAAGCTTACGCCCGTGCCGGTTTTGGGTTCATCATTGTCTTTGATGCGGATGCAGCGACCAATCCAAACGTCATTTGGGAACAGCGGAAACTCGGCCACCAGTTGCTTAAGTTTGGTGTCCCCGTTCGCAGCATTACTGCACAATGGGAACCTGGCACTGAAGGAGAAACCAAAGGTATGGATGATTTTATCCAGAGAAAAGGAATAGAAGAGTTCAGGCGGATGCTTATGAAGTCAGTCAGCTTTCAGGACTGGGAGAGCAATCTTGATGAGAGCGAGGATTCATCGCCTAAGAATAAAATTCCTTTACCCCAAGAATTGGGAGCCGAACTTGCCGAGGAGTTGCGCGACCAACTCTGCTACTCTGACGAACACAAATCTTGGATGAAGTACGAGCTGCGACACAAAGGAGTTTGGGCAGCGGTGAACGACGATTATGTCCTCAGCGCCATAGATACCATGTGCCAGACGCGGGGGTTGCAACCCAACAACGCCTACTGCGCCAACGTTCTAGGGTCGCTCAAAAGGAAATTATTCGAGCTCGATTGGTTAGAGCGACCATCAAACGAACTATTGCCCTTTGAAGATGGGGTGCTTTCCATTGAAAGCAACACTTGGCAAGAACACGCCCCCGGATTCCGACTAACTTGGTCACTACCGCGCAGCTACAAAGGAAGCGCTGTTAATACTGGATGGGCAAAAATCAACGATTGGATGAATCAGGCCACCGATGGCAATCGGAACAAGAAAGACATTCTGATTGCCTTCATCGCCGCCAGCTTGCGCGGTATGGCGCATTTGCACAAATTCCTAATGCTGACTGGCCCCGGTGGAACTGGGAAAGGGCTTTATACTAGACTGACCACAATGGTGGTTGGAGAGCGAAACACTTGGATTGGAAACTTGGAAGATTTAACCGCTTCAGATAAAGTCGCGGATTTACAGACAAAGCGGCTAGCGGTTTTTGACGACCAAGAAAAGTACACAGGCAATTTATCAAACTTCAGGTCACTGACGGGCGGGGGTAAAATTAGCGGTCGCCAATTGTACAAATCGGCTGTTGACTTCCGTTTTTCTGGTCTGGCGCTAATTACTTCAAATCAGCCGTGTTTCCCAGCCAGCGGACTTTCCTGGTTGAAGCGGCGAATAATTCAAGAAGGATTCGAGTACACCCCCATTAAGCGAAACCCCCACCTCGAACGAGAATTAGAGCCGGAATTAAGCGCATTTACCCAATATTTGTTATCAATTCCAGTGACCGAAATTGAGCGCATTTTGGCTCAAGAAGGAACCGGGATTAATGGCACTTTTTGGGCTGACCGGGTGCGGGCCGACCCGATGGCGTCATGGGTCAACGATTGCATTATTCACGATACCGAGGCCCAGACGGCAATCGGAGCCAATAAAGACGAATGGAAAGATGCGGATTATGTCGCGGCTAAATCAAGTTTGTTCGGCTCCTATAACAATTACTGTCGTCAAGCCGGGTACAGCGCCAAAGGTAAAAACAATTTCTCAGCAGATTTGGTGGAACTCTGCCGAGAAGTCCTCGAATGGAAAGATGTCGCAAAGCAGCGGTCGGCCGCTGGCATGGCAATCAAAGGGTTGAGGTTGCGGACAGATACCGACCAAGACATTTCGACTGTAGAAGATTTGTTGAGTCAATCCAAAAATGTAGATATAGGTCTACAGGGTGCAGACTCAAATGTAGACCTACAATCCTTATCCCACAAGGCTTGTGTAGACCATGTAGACTTAAACTCAAAATTTGTAAAAAAGAATGAAATTACTTCTGCTGACTCAAGTCTCGAAATTGATAGCGGCACAACATCAACTTCTGCTGACTCAAGTCTCGAAACTGATAGCGGCACAACATCAACTTCTGCTGACTCAAGTCTCGAAACTGATGGCGGCACAACATCAACCTCTCCCGACCAGGTGAATACTGATGCTGATGTTGTGGAAGTCTTACCCTCGCCCAAAGTTTACACGCTCTACACGAGCCATACAGAGCAAGACATTCAGCCTACACAAAGCCTACATTCAGGTGTACATTCAGGTCAGCACTCAGAATTGAACGAAGACGAACTCGACTTGCTGCAAATGATTCGATTGGCGCTGGCAGAGCCTGACCCCGAATCGGCACGGCAAGCGGCCACCGACATTCTGCCAGTGCTCAAAAAAGTCTGTGGCAAGGGAACTGCAAACCGAGAGAAGATTTGGGCGGCGCTGACCGAAGAAGAGCGGAGCGAGTTCACCTCTTTAGCCAAAAATTCAGAGCGACCGACAATCTCTGAGCGGTCGCTGAAGCCGAGCGCACAGGGCGACAATTTCTCCGAACCGGAACCGGAGCAACTAGCGCCCGAACCCGCACCAGCAGAGGAATTAGCGGAACCGGAACCCGCACAAATCGCGCCAGAGGATGCCGAAAAGATACGAGATATTGCCCTGATTTGGTGGCCCGAATACTACCCCGAACAGCTCCAAAACCTGCTTACACAGATGTACGGATGGAACGCACCGGGGACTCGCTACGAGGCTGCCACAATCACCGCTTGGCTCGAAGGGGAGGATGCTTTGGTGAGGCAGCGGATAGGTGAGCTGATGCAGCAGCGGCGTTAGAGCCTTTTGGCTTAGTTCTGACAGAGTAGAAAAAGCCCCATTTACCTTTTGATGCGGTTTGTGGGGTTTGGGTAGCCTATCAGACGTAAATTCTGCACACTCAAACCCACTTTCCGCACCCTCCACTGTCACAATCGGTTTTGGCGGAATTTTGTGAACCCAACTAATCATTTTTTATACACAGAAGTGGGAAATTGGACTTGCGCTCGCCAGTTCAATTTAGCCAAACTCCGAAAATTCGTATTGTGACAGTTCAGGGTGCCGAATGTGGGCTATAGGATTGAAGTCGGGAGAATAGGGTGATAAGTTCATTCACCTGTGTGGCTGGCCCCCTCGGCAAGGCACATCGACGGCGCTCGCTATGTCTGCCGAGTGTCCGATAGTCTAAAAATTCCTCAGTTGCGTAAGTCGTATCAATTTTTAAAGCTGTAAAAGCTAATCCAGCTCAATATCTTGGGTGCGCTGTTTATGCTGTTGGTTATTTTGTTTATGAGTTGGCTGTTCTTGCTCAATTAATTGTATCCAAATATCATTCCAACTTGACTGTGGAGTGGCAAGTTCTGCATCCGGTAGCAGCGCGAGCGCATTTCGAGCGAGCATATAATCTTCTGCTATTGCTATAATAACGCTATCGAGTTCTTGTAAGAATTGTATAGGCAGTTGTGAAGCTCGTTCAATTCCTAGGTAAATTGTGGCTGGTGCTGTTGCAGAGTTATCCTGGCTATTTTCCTGTTCAATAAGCAAAATTGAAAGGGCTTCAATTGGGTTACAGGCAATCACAGCTCGCTCGATTTCTCCAGTAGTAGCTACCCAGAAAGCAGCTTCAGATGACAGGGGATGGGTTGTAGTAAAGTTGCCTCTTTCATCGAGAACAAAAGCGAACCTGGCTTCCCCCTCAAGCGTCCGTCCTGTAAACACAGCCTTTTCTGAGCCGGCATACAACCAAGAATGAGAGTGCAATAAATCGAGTAACTCTAAAGGTAAACTGTACTCGACTGCTAGATGCGAGCGCACTTTTGGCCACTGAGTTTCATTCCTTTCAGGCAGGATTGATAATTGCAACTCTAACTCATTGGCTGTTGCAGGAGTTGCAGGTGCGGTTGCTGCTAGCTCAGATTGTGACGATTCTAACTCATTTGCTGTTGCAGGGATTGCCGGTGCGCTTGCTGCTAACTCAGATTGTGACGACTCTAACTCATTTGCTGTTGCACTCGTTGCAGGTGCGGTTGTTTCTAGCTCAGATTGTGACAACTCTAACTCATTTGCTGTTGAAGGAGTTGCAGGTACGGTTGTTTCTAGCTCAGATTGTGACAACTCTAACTCATTTGCTCTTGCAGGAGTTCCAGGTGCGCTTGCTACTAACTCAGATTGTGACGACTCTAGCTCATTTTCCTCTGCCTCACTGGGGGCGATAGCTAAGTGTTGTGGCTGCATTAAAGCCTCAATTAACGCATTATCTCGTTGTGGGTCATAGCTAACGCCTCGATGCTTCTGCAATCCAGAAAAAGTGTAGGCTTTACCCAACTGAGTGCCACTCAAAGCGACGCCATCTAAATTGTAAGAAATGCCTTTACTGAAGCCAGTTCGAGTCAATCCGACTTGCACCTCTACGCCTTGTTGCTGCAACCGCTCAACGAATTCTGGCATACTTGGGTTGTCTTGGGTGGCTTCATCAATTCGGTCTTGTAATTGCACCCTGACGCTCTTGTTTCCTTTGCTTTGTAAGTACCTGTGTTCTCCTGTAGTCTGAGCCCGCCTGTCTGTTTCCCAACTGGGTGTAACAGTGTCCAGGTTGTAGTTCCGTTCGAGTTGGCGAATAGTTTCTTGGCTTTTGTAATAGTCCCAGCTATCGTCAACAACACCTCCATCTAAGCAAATGCGACTGGCGACGATGTGGATGTGGTCGTGTTCTGTATCGCTGTGCTTGACAACTGCGTACTGGTTGTTGTCAAATTCCATCGCTTTCATGTAGTTGGCTGCAATCGCCAGCCAGCGCTGGTCATTTTCTTCAGAATCTTCTAGTTTTTCGGTGCTATCGACAGATAAAGTGGCGTGAAAAACTGCTACTTTCAGGTTAGGTCTTAGTTGTCGGGCGATGGCAAATTCAGCAGCCAGTTCTTCAGGAGTTTGTCCGCACATAGTACCGCCAATTAGAGTGGCGTCTTTTTTGCCCAGCACGTAGTTCAGACAGCCTCGAAAGCCTGTACCTTTGATTTGTTTGCCAATCATAACCGTTTTGCAGTAGGTTTATTGCATCGATTGCTCAGGCTTGTTAAAAATTAGCGAACTGTAGAATTGGTAAGGTTTGCAACTATTGTTTTAATAGCAGTTTGGTTTTGTTGAATGAGGTGCTGTACGCTTTCTAAGAGTCCTCTATTGACAATAACGGGTTCTCCTAATATCACAGCACTATTGTAAGCTTTAGCAATCTGATTAATATTGTTTCCGGCAATTCTAAGTTGGGCATTAATTTGGCACAAAACTTGATAGGCTTTCAAGTCAAATGCAGCTAGAGGGCGTGGCATGGCTCTTTTCAAAGCTGCACGACGGATGAAGTCGCTCATACTCAAATTTACTTGCTCTGCTCTTGCTTTAATTTGATTGTAGTCTGAGTCTGTTAGGCGAATGTGGATATGGTTTGATAGGCGCTCTTTGGGTCTTACTTTCACTAAAGTTTTCATAGCTTTTAATCAGGAATCACACTATGAGCCAAGATACAAGTTAATAACTGTAATCGACAAGCGCTATTCAGGTGAATTTATCTCCCCCAATTGGAGAGGGCTATTTAGACAGTTTATTAACGTAGAGACTGACGATAATTTCCTTTATTTGTATAAAATAGTGGGTTGAGGTGCGATCGCACTTGAATAAGTGATGAGCTTGTTGAATTGCTTTTGAAGCATTTTCTCCCGATAATTTCTTATAGCGGTATAATATTCAGCTTTAATTGTAGTACAAATAGTTACAATTGTCATTAAAGCTTAAAAAAGTATTAAACCCGACCTTACGGTTAGGCTTCGGTAAAAGGAGGGTGCATTATTTCTCTTTCTGCACATAAAAGTCAGGTTTGTGATCACAAAAACATTGCTTGCTACGACTCATTCCTGCTTTTTGTGCAAGCTTCCTCTCTGGCATAAGTTTGAGTTTTCATGCGTTTTTTGCTGCGAATAAGCCCCCAAATTCAGCTAAGAATTAAGTTTAGTTTGCACAAGTTTACTCGCACATTCTCAGAAAAGACAGCGAAAAACAGCCAAAAACTCACGAAAACTCAGTCCTAAAAAGTTAATTTTGAGGTTTTTTTCTGTCCCGGTACACTTAATATCAATTTAATAATTTAACAGCAAGCTCTACACTCCAATTTTAGGCAAATGTAGCAGAGGCTCAAAAGTGGTAGCATTTATAGCAACCTGTACTTTCACAATTAAGCAAGCCGAACTAATCGAATAGAATGTTAAGGTTGCCTAAAAGATTGCCGCCTCGTTATTAGCCATTCAGCTATTGCATATTAATGTATCGGACAAAGGCGGTAGCGTTTTTCTAACAAGAGTTGCAGTTCAGTTTGTTTGGCTTTATTGAAGGCAGTGCTACCGTACTTTTGTACAAAAAAAGCAAGATGTCTCAGTAATTTTTTGCTGCCAGAATGCTAATAGCGTTACTTCGGCAAGCAAGTAAATTTTGTAGTCCAAGAAAAAGTGGGAAAACTTGCTAAACTAGGCAATGAGAAGGTAGTGACAATTGTGGGGGCGATGGTACGGTTGGTACCCGATTTCAGAGAGAGCGCGTGAGCCTCGCGCCTCTAAGTTTAAGGCCGTACCGATATGAGTTTTCACGCGGCATTACATAACCTTGAACTAGCATGACTGGTTAACTTGAGAGCGAGGAAGCGATCGCTACGCTTGTGTGACGGGGCAATTGATGCCAGTGCTGCCAGAAAAGTCGCCACAATAGTATGAGCAATCGGGACAGTTGAATATCGGGTAAAAATCAAGCCTTTTGACACACTTGGCTAACATCGCATCAGTGGTATTGATTGGGAGGCACAGTTGAAGAGCGGGTAAAATTAAGCCCCTTGACACCCCAGCCCTAGTTTTTAGGTAGTTGTGGCGATAGCTGCACGGCTCACGATTCAAAGCCAAACCTTTGTGGTGATTTGAATTATTTTGACTTTAAAAACTACAACTCGCGACTCGACTCCGCTGCCCTTACTCGCACTATCCGAATCTGCCGGATTGTCGCTACCACTGGCTCACCATTGACCCTATCAAGTCGATGCTCGCTGTGATTATCGTTCGTCCGACAGCTAGCAAGAGCGCGATCGCCTTGCACTTAGGATTACCGCATTCATGAGGGTGCATTATTTTTTGTCAACACGAATTAGTCAGGGTTTGCGATCGCAAAACCATTGCTTGCTACTGACAGAGAACAGCCAAAACCAGCCTCAACAAGCAAAGGCACGAACAGCATAAAAAAGCAGCAATTTAACCGAAAAAGTCAGGCATTTGCAGGATATTTTCAGGTAAATGCAGGTAAAGTGCACCCCCTGCAAATACCTGACTTTATACTGCACTTGCCTGACTTTATACTGCACTTGCCTGACTTTAGCTGACGCAACAATTAGCTAATTTTTTACCGTTTTTAACAAAATCCGAATTGATTTAATAGTCAAGTTATGGCATCGAAATTGAATTAAAAATCAAGTTGAGCAAGTGCGAAAAAATTGGCAGGCAGCAGCCGTTATCTAAATTGAATTAAAAATCAAGTTGAGCAAGTGCGAAAAATTTGGCAGCGTAGCAGCCGTTATGTCAGCCTTAACAGTTGCATAAATTGCTGTTGTCGAACCCGCGCTTTGCAATCGGCTAAACAGTTGTTGTCCGAGCGAGTTTGAAAGTCGGATAAAAATTTACCCCCTGACTCGGTTTACAGTAGTCGCTCGGTTTACAGCAGTCGCTCGGTTTACAGCAGTCGCTCAACTTCCACCTATTAATGGCGGTTATAATTCTCCACGTTATGAGTACAAGCAGTAATCTCTAGGCGTAAAGAGCGATCGCTAATATATTCCCACAAAGAAATAGTTCGCCGTGCCTGTCCCATACCTGACCGCTTTTATTGAGGCATTTGGGCTTCAGTAGCTACTCGCTCCGTAGGAACTGATCCATATCAATAAGGTTTGAACTGCGGGTAAGCAATATGCTCAATATTCATGGGAGGGTGGATATTCTTCGTCTGCACGAATTAGTCAGGGTTTGCGATCGCAAAACCATTGCTTGCTACCAAAACTAAACAGTCATAACCAACCTCAACAGGCAAATGTACGCTGGACACAAAAAAGCAGTAATTTGGCAGGAAATTGCAGCCGTTTGCAGGGTATGTTCGGGTAAATACAGGTAGAGTACAGTCCCTGCAAATGCCTGTAATCTCACTGATTTTATACTGCAAACTCCTGACTTTATACTGCAAATGCCTGCATTGCGATTGATCGCTACTTACACTCGATGGCTATTAAAAGTCAACGCATACTCCGCCCTTCGAGCGCTCGACCTTCGTCATTAACATTTCCTCGATCGTCCGATGTTTGAAATAAAGGAAAGCTGTTTATTTTCGGCGATGGCAAATTATTCTCACTCGTGAGAGGCCCAATAACCGAATAATTACGAAGGTCGGATGGAGGATGGCGAACGATTCGCTCCCTCCGCTTTAATTTAATCTTGTGCTTGAAGTTCCGTGACCTCTTACGCACTCGGTTTACAGTAGCCGTGAGGGAACGGCGTGCTTGGTTTACAGCAGTCGTGAGGGAACTGTGGCTTGGTTTACAACAGTCGATCGACTCCCAACTATCAATGCTCGTTATAGTTCTCTACCTTATTCGTACAGGCAGTAATCTCTATTCATGGGGTGGATTATTTTTATCTCGGAAACATAAAGTCGCCGTTTGTGATCACAAAACCATTGCTTGCTACCGATTGAGAACAGCCATAACCGACCTCAACCAGCAAAGGCAGTCCTTGCACAAAAAAGCAGTAATTTGGCAGGTATTTGCAGGTGGCAAGCAGGATATTTTCGGGTAAATACAGGTAAAGTGCAGCCCCCTGCAAATGCCTGTAATCTCACTGATTTTATACTGCAAATACCTGACTTTATACTGCAAATGCCTGACTTTAACGCTCCACAACAATTAGCTATTTTTTAGCCTTTTTAACAACAAGTGAATTGATTTAATAGTCAAGTTACGCGATCTAAATTGAATTAAAAATCAAATTTCAGAAGTGTGAGAAAATTGGCAACACAGCAGCCGTTATGTCAGCCTTAACAGTGGAGTGAAATATTATTGTCGGGCCCGCGCTTTGCAATCGGCTAAACTGTTATTGTCTGATCGAGCTTGACAAGGGCTTCTGCCACTTGCTCTGCATTCAATCCCATTCCCAACAGCCGAAGAATTGCATCAAAAAGTGCTTGTTGGGTTTTAGAGGCTCGTTGTGCACCTGTCAGCAGCAAATTGCCCTCTGTGTCCCACCACCTCAGCCACAGCATCGTTTGGTTTTGATAGCTGCCCTGCCATAGTCCTAACTCTACGCCGATTGGCGCGATCGCATGCAGGGCCGCGCGAGTTCGGAACCCACTGCTGCTAAAACCTATTGTTCCGGTTGTAAACCTCCAGCCTGCCGCTGCCGAGTTCATAGATGCGACCATACCATCTAATGCTACTTTTGACTTAGGCTTCAACCAAGATATCAAGGCGCTAGATGAATGCGCGATCACACGAGTACCAATACCTGGTTAGCTTCTGAGAAGAGCTTAAAATAATTCTTTGTAGTGGTAATGGGACAGCCACCCCCACCAACTTTAGCTAAACAGACGGGAATCCCCACACTATACCGATCAAAGGTTAGTGTGGGATGAAAGACGCGGTGAGGTGAGGA
>NZ_JAUBUC010000117.1:0-10467 GCF_036705285.1 Microcoleus sp. B4-C1
TTCTATCATATAGCGGAGGGCGAAAAATTTTGGCTCTTATCATACTTTTAACCATTTACAAAACCGGGATGCTCCCGTTTGAGACTGAGTGAAGTATTAAACACATCATTGCCGTGCGTGCGTTCAATCTGATGGTGCTTCAGCAAAGCAATCAGGTTTTTGGTAGAGCCTTTCAGTTGATTGAAATAACTCTGGGAGAATGCCCAGCGGCTGAAACCCCAAAACTTAGCCAAATGATTGATCTCATCCTGTAAAGGCTGGGAAATTGCCTGTTGCAACGCTCCTGTTGAGTGTACCATCAACCATAAATAGACAGAAGTAGCTCCCCACTCGGTACTCAGGCGACTAATCACGTGTTTATAGGTATCTTGCCAAGCGTCACCTGTGGATTGACAGCCCTTCACAGAATTCGGTTTAACTTGCAGTTTTTCCCCTGTTAATTGCTGGTAAATTTTCCTAAATGTCGGGCAATGTTGGCGTTCTTCTTTTTCCCAGACACCTATCTCTAGAATGTTGCCATTGGCATCAAAAATTCCTCCCATAAACCGCGCCATTTGCGGGTAAATATGCTGTAAGTAGCACCAACTTTCTCTACCGTAACTGCGGATGGGAGCTTCAATTTCGGCCGCACTTGCCAAAATTTGTAAAAATATTTCTGGCTTGACACCAATAATTTGGTCGCGATTGATTCCTTGCCAATCTATGGGTTCCCAAGGGCGAGGATGCGGGGTGGAAAATTGCTGGGGTAGATCCGAAAGTCGATCGCTCAAAACTTCCAATGACATATAATGGTCGATGAGGGAATTAATCCTCGCCCGACTTTGCAAGTAGCGAGGGCTTTGATACTGATTTCCAGCCAAATCAATTGTATACACCTTACCAGTAGCTTTCATTGTTTCTGCCTGTTCGTAACTTTTACAGCTATTGTGCAAAAGGCATTTGGGAAGTCGCAATGAGTAACGTGCAGGCTGCTGAGTTAATAGCAGTTGCCTTGACTGATCCGAACTCAGGTGAAGCGGCATGAAATAGGGTGAACTAAACAACACATGATACGGCTAAGATGTTCCGAAAATTACCCTTCCTCCCATCCCCAAAATAATTTAACTCGATTGTGCAGCGGGAATCGCTGGATTCTGCATAGTTAATTACTCGCCACAAGTGTCTGGCATTGCATCACAGCAATTAACGACGAAATCACCACCGTCAATCCTGGTTTCAACAGAGTCGGTAATTGAAAATACAAAGACTTGCCACCGCCCGTCGGGATGACAATCATCATATCCAGTTTTTGTAAAGCAGGTTCGACAATTTCCTGAGTTGGTTGTTGAATTCTACACTATTCCATGCTTTTGAAGAAGAAATACACTGAGTGCGATCGCACAAAATTCCTTAAGCAGAGAAACCGATACTTTTAATCGGGGTTTAGATTGATAGTGATGGGTAGCGATAGTGATGGGTTTAGGCCATCACAGAAGTCACCCCCAAATGGAAGACCGTTATCAATAGCAAAACTTTCCATCTTACTTTAATCCGTTATATACCCAGACCAGAGGGTCAATTAATTGCTTGAATTGCTGCTACAAATTAACAGCCATCAATATTTCTTTACCACGATCCGGCCCTGGATTTCACAAACAAGCGTCGAAAATTGATGGTTTTTGAGTTCTGAATGTCAATTTCTGTGTATATATACGTATACCGGACACAACACCTGCCTCGCCCAGCTTCACAGAATCTTCACAAATATCCGTATAATTACTGTAGGTTTATAAAGATTACGTAAAGATTGCCCTTAAAGGTAGCCAAAACCACGATTCTGTAAGTTAAACTGAGAGCCAGCCAAAACCACACTTACGTAATCACCACAAAATCCTGAAAAAACGCAATTTTATATATCCTAAAGGCGTTGAAGGGATGCCGTAACTAAGAGGTGTTAGTCGGACATATCGACAAACAGTTTGTAAGCCAACTAGGTTGCAACTAAACCAATAAAAATCGCTCATAACCGGGTTAGTTGCCATTCAAAAAAAATGAAACAAATTTTTGACAGGGTAAGTTATGAAAAAAAATTTAGGGGTTAAAAATCAAATTTTTAAAACCCGAGAAGCCTTGGAAAATTTCCCGGCTATTCAGAAAATTTTCGAGGAAGTCGGTGCAGGGCAGACTTTAGTGGCGAAATTAAATACAGCCTGTGAAATTTGCGAGTTTCAACTCGGAGATGAAATCACTCAATATCAAACATCAGATAGCAACAATTTCCTTGAAAAAGAACAGAGCGATTCCCTACGGGATAGCTTCGCTTCACGCAATTTTTATTTAGTTTGCGAGGGAAGAGTCAGGCTGCTAGCGGTAGAAGCGTCGCAACAGCAGGAAATTTCGGCGGTGGTACTGGAAGTCGGAGCAATATTTGGGACAGATAACCTATTTATTGAAAGCGGACTGCCTTACAGGGCAATTGCGGCTGGCACTTGCCAAATCGGTCGAATTACGGCCACCACATTGGAGCTGATTTTAGAAGAATTCCAGCAACTGCAACAGCACTGGCGGCAAGAATTTCAAGAGCGACAGCGGTTAATATTTTTCAAGACACAAACAGATTTGCGATCGCTCCCTCCCCACAAACAACAGCTTCTGTGGCCCCACTTACTTCCTTACATAGAAGAAATCCGAATTCCTGCCGGAGTTTCCCTCACCGAGCACTGCCAAAACTCCAACAATCATTTTTGGCTCCGCAGCGGTCAAATTCAAGGTCAAGCACCGCCAATTCTCGGCAGTAAATGGGAACATTCAGATGTAAAGAGCGACTGGATAGCGGTAACAGACCTGATAATTTACCAGCTTAGCAGCGAACAGTGGGAAATCGCCAACGCCACAATTAGTTCCGAAAGCAATTCCCGCCCTAAAATCATCCGCAAACCTCCAATCTTAAGCTTAGTAACGCCGCCCCAAAAGGCCAGCTCTACCTCACAAACCGAGCCATCAAAATTAACCGCAGTCGATCGGCAAAAACCCGCAACCGGAATCATCAGCTTTCCCAAACCCAAGCAGCGGCGCTGGTTTATCAGCAGACACCCATTCATTCAACAACAGAGTTCAGCAGATTGTGGAGCTACTTGCTTAGCCATGATTAGCGAATATTGGGGTAAGAAATTCAGCCTAAATTACTTGCGGGAATTGGCAGAAATCGGCCGCAGTGGCGCGTCGCTCAAGAGTCTGGCAAAAGCAGCGGAAAGGATGGGATTTCAAACCCGTCCCGTGCGAGCTTCTTTAACTCCGCTGCGAAATCAAAATCCCTGGATTGCTCACTGGCAAGGCAATCACTACGTGGCAGTTTATCGCTTTAAAAATCAACAGGTTTTAGTGGCTGATCCGGCTGCGGGCAAGCGGTGGATGAGCATTAAAAATTTTACCGAAAATTGGACTGGGTACGCCCTAATTTTAGACCCGACAGCGGAACTATACCGCAATCACACTGCCGAACATCAAGGTATCAAACTTAAAAATTTTGTAGGCATAGTCTGGCCCTACCGGGCTGCGATCGCCCAAATTCTGATCCTCTCCTTGTTGCTCCAATTATTTGGTTTAGTTACTCCCCTATTTACCCAAGTAATTCTCGATCAAGTGGTTGTCAGTAAAAGCGTAGTAACTCTGCACGTTTTTGCGATCGGACTGCTGTTGTTTAGTGTTTGGCGAACGCTGTTGGGTGCAACGAGACAGTATTTGCTGGATTATTTGTCGAACCGCATTGACTTGACTTTAATTAGCGGCTTTATCAGTCACACTCTCACTTTGCCGATTAAGTTTTTTGAATCTCGTCAGGTGGGCGATATCTTGACGCGGGTTCAGGAAAATCAAAAAATTCAGGCATTTTTGACTCGCCAAGCTATTACGGCTTGGTTGGATGCTTTGATGGCTGTGGTTTACATCGGACTGATGGTTTACTATAACTGGCGTCTGGCGTTGTTGGTGCTGGCGTTGATTCCGCCGATCGTGATTTTGACTTTAGTGGCAACTCCATTCCTGCGAAAAGTTTCGCGGGAGGTTTTTACCGAAAGTGCCAAGCAAAATTCATCTTTGGTGGAAATGATTACTGGGGTGGCGACGGTTAAGGCAACTGCTGCTGAGCGAGAAATGCGCTGGCGCTGGGAAGACCAATTAACCTGCATGATTAATGCTAAATTTCGCGGGCAGAAGTTGGCTAATTCTTTGCAGGCGATCGGGGGTGGGATTAATACTTTGGGCAGCACGGCTTTGCTGTGGTACGGGGCAATGCTGGTGATTCAAGACGAGTTGACGATCGGTCAATTCGTGGCTTTTAATATGATGATTGGGAGCGTAATTTCTCCTGTGCTTTCAGTGGTGGGACTTTGGGATGAGTTTCAAGAAGTGCTCGTTTCGATCGAGCGTTTGGATGATGTATTCTCTGCCCAACCTGAAGAAAGCCCTTACAAGCCAATGCTGGTGCTGCCTCGCATTCAGGGAAACGTTAAGTTTGACAATGTTTCTTTCCGTTATGCTCAGGATGAGGAACGCAATACGCTGCAAAATCTTTCCTTTGAGGTGCAAGCTGGAGAAACTGTGGCAATTGTCGGCCGCAGCGGTTCGGGTAAGAGCACTTTGGTAAAGCTGCTGCAAGGTTTCTATTATCCAGAAAAGGGGCGGCTGACAATTGACGGCCACGATATTCGGCACATTTCTTTGCAGTCGCTGCGAGTTCAGTTGGGTGTTGTTCCTCAAGATTGTTTCTTGTTTTCGGGAACGATTTTGGAAAATATTACGTTGTATAAAAACGGAAGCGATGCTGCTTCTGCAAGCTTGGAAGAGGCGATAGAAGTGGCGAAGCTAGCAGAAGCTCATGCTTTTATTCAAGATATGCCGCTGGGTTATCAAACTCCTGTGGGGGAAAGGGGAACGAGTTTGTCTGGGGGCCAGCGACAACGAATTGCGATCGCCCGCGCTCTTTTGGGTGATCCCCGGATTTTGGTTTTGGATGAAGCAACTTCTTCGTTGGATACCGAATCTGAGCGCAGGTTTCAGCAAAATCTCGCCCGCATTAGTCGCGATCGCACTGCGTTTATTATCGCTCATCGGTTGTCTACGGTGCGTAATGCCGATCGAATTTTGGTTCTAGACAAAGGCATTTTAGCCGAACAAGGCAACCACGACGAATTGATGGCTGAACGCGGACTTTACTATCACCTCGCTCAGCAACAACTCGATATTTAAGTCATTAGTCATTAGTCATTAGTTATTGGTCATTAGTCATTAGTCATTGGTCATTAGTCATTAGTCATTGGTCATTAGTCATTAGCAAGACAAGGCTAAAGATAATTTTCATATCATGTCCGATCGATTAACCATAATATCCCGGTCGGGCGGGTTTTTGAGATTGTCAATTATTGGCAGGTATTGTTGGTGAGGGGAGCCCCTACAAAAATCGCGATCGCTCGACCGGACATGATATCACTTACTTCTGACTCCTGACTGATAGCTCCTAACAACTCCCAACTGCCAACAGTCAACAGACTAATTTGGAGGAAAGACAATGTTTTCAGAAGATGCCAAAGAATTAGGCCACGCTCCTAACGAAATAGGCGAAGTTTATGGGGGCGTAGCTTCTAGGCAAGAAAACGAAATCCGAAAAAAAGAGCGCTCTTTAGAAGTTGTCGAATCTCAAAATCGCTCTTCTCAAACTCATGACGGTATCAATATTGCAAAATTACAGTTACGACAGCCTGATGCGAATAATTGGTCTACTTCTTTGCACTCGGTACTCGACCAGCCGCCAGTATCTTTTCCCCAGCGGTTGATATTAGGAGGAATGGTTTTTTCCGTAGCTTTTGGAGCGTGGGCAACTTTGGGAAAAATTGACGAGGTTGGTCATGCTCAGGGCAAATTAGTTCCCAAAGGCGCTGTTTACAAAATTCACCCGACGGAGACGGGAAAAATTATTAACCTCGCTATCAAAGAAGGTCAAAAAATCAAAGCTGGACAATTATTGGCGGAATTAGACCCGTCGAATGCCGAGAGCGAGGTGGAGCGTCTTGAGAAAATTCTGGACGCTGATCGAATTCAATTGGTGCAGCAGATGAGTTCGATCGAGAGAACTAAACTGGAAGTTGAAGCGAGCCAAGCTATTGCTGCTGCAGAGCAGCGGGGGGCTGAAGCTGCGATCGCCCGTGCTAGCGCTTCAGCGGCCACCACGCAGTCTCAAATCGAGCAATTGCAAGCAGATGTAGTGTCTCAGCAAGCGCGGCAACAACAGCTCAAACCTCTGGAAAAGGATGTGCAAGACTTGCTCTCGCAACTGAAAACAGATATTAACTCCCAGCAAGGGCGGCGCGATCAGGTGAAACCATTGCAACGCAAGACTCAAGAATTGCTGACGCAATTGCAAGCAAAAGTGGTGGCTCACAAAGAGCGGATCGCGCGTCTCAAACCTTTGGTAGATGAAGGAGCACTGTCAAAAGACGTATTGTTTCAAGCTGAGGAAGCTCTGCGGGAAAGCGAAAATGCCGTGATTAGAAGCCAGTTGGGAGAGACAACTCAGGCTGACGATCGCGCCTTTGAAGTCGAGCAAACCGTTCGCGACAGGCAAAGTGCTGCCATCAGGAGTCAACTGTCTGATGCAACTGGGGTTAAGGAAAGGTTGTTTGAAGTCGAGCAAAATTTGCGCGATCGAACTAGCGCCATTTCTAGAACCCAAGGTGAATTAACTCAACAACTGGCAGAAGTCGATCGACTGCAAGCCGAAGCCGCCAGCAAACAAGCTGCAGCGCGCCAAATGCAGTTAGAAAAAGAGCAAAAAATTCAGCAGTTGGAAATGCAATTAAATCAAGTCAAATCCAAAATTGCCGAAACCCAAACCCTGCTCGTTCAAGCCAAAAATCAGCTCAAACAAAGATTTCTCTACGCACCCGTCAGCGGAGTGATTTCCGCACTCAACATTCACAACAAAGGCGAAGTAGTTCAACCGGGTCAAACTATTGCAGAAATGACTCCGAATCATGCTCCTCTGGTGCTGGAAGTCAGTTTGCCGAACCGAGAAGCGGGATTTGTCAAAACCGGAATGCCGGTGCAAGTCAAATTCGATGCTTTTCCTTATCAAAATTACGGCGTGATTCCGGGAAAAGTTTTATCTATTTCGCCGGATGCCAAAACAGACGAGCGATTGGGTGTTTTTTACCGGGTGGAAGTGAGTATCGATAGAGACTCAGTGAAAGCCAAAAACCAAACCTGGAAACTCAAAGCTGGCCAAACAGCTACTGCGGAAATTGTCATCCGCCAGCGCAGCATAGCCGACATTTTGCTTGACCCTCTCAAGCAGCTACAAAAGGGTGGCATGAGTTTGTAGAACTTAGTTAAGTGGTTGTTGTCCTTTGTCACTCTCTATACACAAAACAGGATAAAATAATGACTTCCCAATTTCACCATTCTGCCAATCATTCCCAAGTTGGAATCAAACCAGAACAATTGGATGAGATAATTTCAGCCATCCTGGCAGGAAAGTATTCTTGGGCTTGTTTTTTACTTTTGCGGTGCACGGGTTACAACCCTCTCGACTATATCCCTTACCGTACTTCCAACCGCTTGCTTAAGGAAAACAGTCAAATCAGCAAGTCGAGTAAATCGGAAACTAAGCCTGCATTGGGTAAAATTGCTGATTTAGATTATGTGGAAGTGGTGAGGGAAAAACGAGCCGGAGTTCGAGGGGGTTATGTAACAGAGGCTTTTACCGAGTTGCACTCAGATACCGCAGGTTTTGGACTTGAAGTCAAGGAAGGGCAATATCTCTCGATGCCGAAGGTTGAGTGTTTGCCAATTCCAAGTCAAGGATTTTTTGCGGGATTTAAGACGCGCTTGTTTAATTTGGCGGGTAAGTAATTTAGTCGAGAGATCGACAACCCGATTGCGGGCGTTGGGTGTACCAGTTTTTTGGTTGACTCACCGCGGGCGATCGGGTTTTTCAGTATCGAACATCCGCACTTCCGATAAATCTGCCAAAATGGCAACACTTTGTGGCGATCGTACCTAATACTTTGTTAAGTAGGTCAACCTAAAAAAAGGGAATACCCAGATAAGCTGTTCGGCATTTAAAGGACTTGCGTAAGGTGCGTCAGCATCTAAGGTTTTCCGTTTCAGCGTAAGGGTTCACTCCTGACGCACCCTACTAGCCTCGTTACTGGTTTAAATGCTCCACAGCTTACCCGACTTCTTTAAGAAGTCGGGTATCTAAGATAATAACCTTTTACGTTGACTCAATCTCAAATCTCAAATCTCAAATCTCAAATCGGTTGACCTGTAATTCCTGCGGTTTAGCCTGGGCAGTCTTTATCTATACAAGTTATCAATTGAGCTAAATAGTACAATCTTCCAGTCTCGTTAATAAACTCTAAAACGAGGCTGATTTTTGTATTTCAAAATACCTCGATTTTTTGTAGCTTTTGGACAAATAATTTACAAATATTCATGAATTTAAATTTACATTTTAATTTTCACAAATCTGCCAAATTGGCAACACAGCTCTAATTAGTCCAGATATATTAGGTACATCGAAAGCAAACAAGATTGCTTCGAGCAAGCACTTAACCAACAAGGGAAAAAACCATGATTATCTCTGACCTGAACCATGTCGAAGTTGTTTCCGAAGCAACCAGAATCGAAGGCGGTTTCACTGAATTTGATTTGATTGTCGGCCTAGTTTCATTCGGTTCATTCACTGCTGGCGTAGCATATGGCAACATAGCAGTAGCCGACGCTAGTGCCGGTGCGATCGGTTATGGCTCATTTACCAAGGCTGCTACCAGCACATTTACGACTCCTGTATCGAGTTCATCCGGTGCATTTTCCGTATCGGTTTCCGATTAGGAATCAGTCGCCCGCTGCTGCTAGTAGAATAAGTCCGAACTGCTGGCAGCAAAACGATAGAATTACACAGTTTTTTAGTCAAACAAACCTGCAATAGTAAAGGCAAAAAACCATGATTATCTCAGATCTGAACCATGTAGAAGTTGTTTCCGAAGCAACCAGAATCGAAGGCGGTTTCACTGAATTTGATTTGATTGTCGGCCTAGTTTCATTCGGTTCATTCACTGCTGGCGTAGCATATGGCAACATAGCAGTAGCCGACGCTAGTGCCGGTGCGATCGGTTATGGCTCATTTACCAAGGCTGCTACCAGCACATTTACGACTCCTGTATCGAGTTCATCCGGTGCATTTTCCGTATCGGTTTCCGATTAGGAATCAGTCGCCCGCTGCTAGTAGAATAAGTCCGAACTGCTGGCAGCGGAACGAGATAATTACACCTTTTTCGAGTCAAAATTACAGCCGTATCCAAGAATAATCAGATAAAGGTAAAAATCAATGACTATTGAGGATTTAACATATTTGGAGAAAGTTTCTGACGAAGGCAATATTGTTGGCGGTTTTGCTTCAGTAGATATCAGTGTTTTTAGCTCCGCGATCGGTGACTTCACCTCAACTGCTGCTAATTCTCAGTCTTGGGCAGTATCTTCGCCTTACGGTGGTTCTCTAGCGGTTGGTTACGGTCAGGTATTTGCGATCGCCTACACTCCCCCGTCATTTCCCAAGTTCCGAAACTAGATTCCGTGAATAATAGAAATTAAATAATTTTTATTATCTCGATAGGGTAATGAAATCACAATAAAAATGTATAGCTCCATTGCTTTGACCCAGAGCAATCTTCAGTTGATTTATCAAGCTTAAAACAAATTTTAAGGAGATTAACAGCGATGCCTCAATTAGACGCATCTGCTCCTCCTACCCTAACGGTCGGTAGCAGCAGTCCAAGTGGCTCTAGCTTGTTAGCGGGTGGAACTGGTGCAAGTAATAGTGAACTTACTAACTATTCAGCATCTTCAGAACCAGCCCCAACAGCTAACATTTCTACTCCCAGCGAGGTTTCAGGAGGCAGCAGCAGTTCTGCCAAATCCACTTCATCCACTTCGGACAGCGGTGCAGGGAGTACAAGTAGTGCGACAGGTACTTCTCCAACGGGAGAATCTAGCAACAGCAGCCAAACAGTCTATACTCCGGGAGCCACCTCCAGCAGCGGTAGCGCTACAGCTACAGCCTCGGCGGGGGCTTCTCCGACGACAAGTGCCACAACTTCAGCCCCGGCAGCAACACCAACACCAGCACCAACACCAGCACCAGCACCAGCACCTGCACCTGCACCGTTAGGAGACAGCAGCGGTGCCAGCAGCAGCGCGACAGCGACTTCTCCGACAGGGAACAGCAGCAGCACCAGCACTCAGACAGCATCGACTCCCGGCGACACTTCTAGCAGTGCGAGCGCCTCAGCTAGCAGCGGTTTAGATGCTCCGCCAACTACTAGCGCCACAGCCCCAGCACCAGCGCCAACACCAACACCAGCACCAGCACCTGCACCTGCACCGTTAGGAGACAGCAGCGGTGCCAGCAGCAGCGCGACAGCGACTTCTCCG